>JAJAZH010000168.1 GCA_026785815.1 Ramlibacter sp.
ACCGACATCAAGATTTCAGGCAGCCGCAGCGATCCGCAGTTCGGCGGCACGGTGAGCGCCGACGACCTGGCCCTGCGCTCGGTCGTCGATGGCGTCGAGCTGCGCAATGGCCGGCTGCGCGCTCGCCTGCAGGGCCAGCAATTGCTGGTCGATGAATTCGTTCTGCAAGGCGCTGGCAAGGACGGCGAGGGCGGCCGGGTGGTGGTCAACGGCGTGGGCCGCTGGACGCCGCAGGGGCCGCAGTTGCAGGCCGGCGCCAGGCTCGAGCAGCTCAAGGCCAGCATCCGCAGCGACCGCGAACTGACCGTCTCCGGCGAGCTGTCGGCCACCATCGACCCGCAAGGCACCCGGATCGGGGGCGACCTGAAGGTCGACCGGGCGCGCATCGTGATTCCGCAGGAGACAGTGCCCAAGCTCGGCGACGACGTGGTGGTGCGCAACGCACCGAAGCTGGGGCGCACCGCCGACCAGCGGGCGCAGAAGAAGCCCGAGGGCGAGGCTGCGCCCAAGCGGCCGCTCAACCTGCAGGTGAAGATCGACCTGGGCAATGATTTCCGGCTGTCCGGCCGCGGGATCTCGACCCGGCTGGCGGGGCAGCTGACCTTGACCGGCCAATCGCTCACCGAGCCGCGGCTGGTCGGCACCGTCCGCACCGTCCAGGGTGAATTCAATGCCTACGGCCAGCGGCTGGACATCGAACGGGGCGTGCTGCGCTTCACCGGCTCGATCAACAATCCCGCGCTCGACATCCTGGCGGTGCGGCCGCGGCTGGAACAGCGGGTCGGCGTGCTGGTCACGGGCTCTGCGCAGGCGCCGTTCGTGCGGCTGTACTCCGAACCCGACCTGCCGGATGCCGAAAAGCTGTCCTGGCTGGTGGTGGGCAAGCCCTCGGCCAGCGGCGGCGCCGAGGCGGCGCTGCTGCAACAGGCGGCGGCCGCGCTGCTGAGCAGCCGCAAGGGCGGCGCCAGCTCCGGCGGGATCGCCGGGCGCTTCGGGCTCGATGAGCTGTCGCTGCGGCGGGACGACACCGAAGGGGCCGTGGTCACGCTCGGCAAGCGCTTCGCCAGGGATTTCTACGCGTCGTATGAAAGCAGCCTGGGCGGCGCCCTGGGCACGCTCAACATCTTCTACGACATCTCCACGCGCCTGACCCTGCGCGCACGCACCGGCGCGCGGTCGGCGGTGGACCTGATCTACACGCTGTCGTTCGACTGAGGCTGGCCGAACGAGCCGCCGGCATTGACGATGCCGATCGCGAGGCCGCGCAGGACGTGACGATGCCGATCGCGGCAGCCCTGATGGTCGGCATCGGCTGGGCCGGCGCGATGCAGGTGCTGGTGCAAGTGCTGCTGCTGCTGTGCCTGCCTGCGGCGTTCCTGCTCAAGGGCAATTCGGTGCTGGCCGCGCCGGCCGGGCAGCGGGTGGTGGGCAGCCGTGAGGCCATAGCCGACGCGCTGCGCAACCCGAGCTACCTGATGCTGGGCGCCGGCTTTTACTAGAATTTCGCAGCCGCCACCAATCGTTACGTCCGCAGCGTCGTGCTGGCGGCCGGAACGTTGTACCGTCCGGATGGCGGCGCGCCTTGCGCATCGCGTGGTCTGGTGCATTGCAACTCTTCAAGGAGAACGAACGTGGGTTTTTTCAGCAAGATTCTGGACAAATTGGGTTTCGACGCCGGCGCCAGCAAGGTCGAGGAAATGCTGCGGACGCCGGTTCCGCCGCGCGCGCCCGCCGGGCCGGACACATCCGTGCTCGGCGCGGGAATGGCGCCCGGGGCGGCCAAACCGGTGACAGCGGTCGACGTTGTGGCGCAGCTCGAAAAGAGGGCGGCGGCGAATGCCCAGAAACTCAACTGGCGCACGTCCATCGTCGACCTGCTCAAGTTGCTGGACATCGACAGCAGCCTGACGGCGCGCAAGGAACTGGCGACGGAACTCGGATGCCCACCGGGCCTGATGCAGGACTCGGCGCAGATGAACATGTGGCTGCACAAGACAGTGCTGGCCAGGCTTGCCGCCAACGGCGGCAACGTGCCGGCCGACCTGCTCGACTGAGCGCGCGGACCCGGCCGCTCGGGAGGGTCTTGGAGATTTGCCAGAGAATAGCGAACTGTCCGATCTTCGCTCCACAGGAATTCCCATGACCTACCCCAACACCCAATTGTTCATCGCCGGTCAGTGGCTCGACGCCGCCGATGGCCGCACGCTGGCGGTCCACAACCCGGCGACTGGCAAGGAGATCGGCCGGGTCGCGCATGCCGGCAAGGCTGACCTGGACAAAGCGCTGGAAGCCGCGCAGAAGGGTTTCGAGACCTGGCGCGACATGACACCCGCCGACCGCAGCAAGATCATGCGCAAGGCCGCGGGGCTGATGCGGGAGCGGGCCGGTGACATCGGCAAGCTGCTCACGCAGGAGCAGGGCAAGCCGGCGCCGGAAGCCAAGGGCGAAGCGATGGCCGCGGCGGACATCATCGAGTGGTTTGCGGAAGAGGGCTTTCGCGTCTACGGCCGGATCGTGCCGTCGCGCGGCAATCTCGCCGTGCGCCAGATGGTGCTGAAAGACCCGGTCGGCCCGGTGGCGGCCTTCACGCCGTGGAATTTCCCGATCAACCAGGTGGTGCGCAAGGTTGCCGCCGCGCTGTCCGCCGGCTGCTCGATGCTGGTCAAGGCGCCGGAAGAAACGCCGGCCGGCCCGGCCGCGCTGATCCAGGCCTTCGCCGATGCAGGCATCCCGCCCGGCGTGCTGGGCCTGGTGTACGGCAACCCGGCCGAGATCTCCAGCTACCTGATCCCGCACCCGATCATCCGCAAGATCACTTTCACCGGTTCGACCCCGGTGGGCAAGCAACTCGCAGCGATGGCCGGCCAGCACATGAAGCGGGTGACGATGGAGCTCGGCGGCCATGCGCCGGTGATCGTGGCCGAGGACGCCGACATCGCGCTGGCAGTCAAGTCCGCCGGCGCCGCCAAGTTCCGCAATGCCGGCCAGGTCTGCATCTCGCCGACGCGCTTCCTGGTGCACGAGAGCATCAAGAACGACTTCGCCGCCGCCTTGACCAAGTACGCGGCCGGCCTGAAGGTCGGCGACGGTTCGCTGGAAGGCACGCAGATGGGCCCGCTGGCCAACCCGCGCCGGCTCACGGCCATGGCGGAATTCACGCAGGACGCAGTCAAGCGCGGCGCGACGGTGATGTCAGGTGGCGAGCGCATCGGCAGCGAAGGCAACTTCTGGCAGCCCACCATCCTGTCGGATGTGCCGCTGGACGCCAAGGTGTTCAACGACGAGCCGTTCGGCCCGATGGCGGCCATCCGCGGCTTCGACCAGCTGGAAGACGCGATCGCCGAGGCCAACCGGTTGCCGTTCGGCCTGGCCGGCTACGCCTTCACCCGGTCCCTGAAGAATGCCGACCTGCTGGCGCGGCGGGTCGAGGTCGGCATGCTGTGGATCAACATGCCCGCCATGCCATCGGCCGAAATGCCGTTCGGCGGCATCAAGGATTCGGGCTACGGTTCCGAGGGCGGTCCGGAGGCGGTGGAGGCGTACCTCAATGTGCGCGCCGTCTCGGTGATGAACGTCTGAACGACCGGACCGCCGGGCGTCGGGACCGCGGTCCGGGCGTCAGGCCGGCACGGTGTAGTTGAGCGTCATCCGCCCCCCATCCACCACCACGATCTCGCCGGTGACGTAGCTGGCGGCGTCGCTGGCCAGCCAGGCCACCGCATCCGCCACTTCGGACGGCTGGCCCAGGCGCCGCATCGGGGTGCGGCTCAAGATCCGGGCCTTGGCC
>JAJAZH010000169.1 GCA_026785815.1 Ramlibacter sp.
GCAACACCGCGGCATCGTGGTGCAGGGCAGCTTGCGCAAGACGCTGGACCGCACGTTCGAGTTGATCGTCCAGCGCAACCTGGCGTCGCCGTCGGTGTAAGTGCACCGCGACTTCATGCCGCGCAACCTGATGATGCCGGCGGGGGCGCCGGAAACACGCCTGGGCGTAACTGCTGACGCACGCCTGGGCGTAACTGCTGACGCACGCTTAGGCGTAACTGCTGAAACACGCTTGGGCGTGTTGGACTTCCAGGACGCGGTCTACGGGCCGATCACCTACGACATCGCCAGCCTGATGCGCGACGCCTTCCTGAGCTGGGACGAGGAGTTCGTGCTGGACATCACGGTGCGCTACTGGCAGCGGGCGCAGCAGGCCGGCCTGCCGGTCGACAGCGACTTCGGCGAGTTCTATCGCGGCGTCGAGTGGATGGGCCTGCAACGGCACCTGAAGGTGGCCGGCATCTTCGCCCGGCTGACGCTGCGCGACGGCAAGCCGCGCTACCTGGCCGACACGCCGCGCTTCATCGCCTACATCCGGGCCACCGCCAGCCGCTACCGCGAGCTGGCGCCGTTGCTGGCAGTGATCGACCAGGCCGAAGGAACGCAGCAAACGGCTGCCTACATGTTCGGACGCGCCTGATCCTGCGCCAGCGCCTCGCGCGGTGACTGCGTGCGACTGCTTCAACTCATACCGCATCGATGCCCCGCCTCTACAGTCCTGTGCCGCTCGCCACCGGCAGCATGCTCGACCTGCCTGCATCTGCAGCCCGCCATGTGCAAGTGCTGCGGATGCAGCCGGGCGAGAGCGTGACGCTGTTCGACGGCCAGGGCGGCGAGTTCGAAGCCGTCATTGAACGCATGGGTCGCAGCGATGTCAGCGTTGCCGTCGGCCGCCACGACCCGGTGGAACGGGAGGCGGCCCGCGCGATCCATCTGGTGGTCGGCATGCCGGCCAACGAGCGCATGGATTGGCTGGTCGAGAAAGCGACCGAACTGGGCGCGGCGAGCATCCAGCCGGTGCTGGCCCAGCGCAGCGTGCTGAAGCTGCAGGGCGAGCGAGCGCAGAAAAAGCAGGCGCACTGGCAGGCCATCGCCATCGCGGCATGCGAGCAGAGCGGGCGCAACCGGGTGCCGCTGCTGCACCCGGTGCTCGGGTTCGCTGCGTGGGTGGCGACGCTCGGTTCAGCAGCGCCGAACGAAACGGCGAAGCTGTTGCTGTCGCTGTCGCTGGCGCCAGAGGGACTCGCTCTCGCTCTGGCAGGCCCGACCCCGAGCGAGTTCTTGCTGTTGTCGGGGCCTGAAGGCGGCCTGACGCCGCAGGAAGAGGCGCTGGCGATCGAAGCCGGTTTCCTGCGCGCCAGCCTCGGGCCACGGGTGCTGCGCTCGGAGACGGCGCCGCTGGCGGCTCTGGCTGCTCTTACACTGCGCGGATGAACCGCAATCTCTGGCTGCTGGCCATCTGCCAGGGGCTGTTCCTGACCAACAACGTGACCTTCATCGCCATCAACGGCCTCGTGGGGTTGTCGTTGGCGCCGCTGGGCTGGATGGCGACGCTGCCAGTGATGGGGTATGTGGTGGGCAGTGCGCTCTCGACCGGCGTGGTGGCTCGCACGCAGCGGCAGCTCGGTCGCAAGCGATCGTTCCAGCTTGGCTTGCTGGTGGCGTTCCTGTCCGCCTTGCTCTGTACCTACGCGGCCGCCAGCCGCAACTTCTGGCTGTTGTGCTTTGCCACGGTGGTGGCTGGTTACTACAACGCCAACGCCGGCCTCTATCGCTTCGCCGCCGCCGAGCTGGCCACGCCGGCCACGCGGGAGAAGGCAGTGTCCCTGGTCATGGCCGGTGGCCTGCTCGGCGCCGTGATCGGTCCCAACCTGGCAGCGCAGACCCGCAACGTGTTCGAGGTGCAGTTCGCGGGTGCCTATGTGGCATTGGCCGGCGTGGCCCTGCTGGCGATGCTGTTGATGTCCTTCCTGGAGTTCGCGCCACCGCCGCCCCGGTCGACGACCAACAGCGGCCGCTCGCTGAGGAAAATCATGGCGCAGCCGATCTTCATCGTGTCGGCGGCGGCCGGCGCGCTCAGCTATGGCGTCATGAACCTCTTGATGGCGGCGACACCGATCGCGATGCAGCAATGCCGGCTGCCGTTCAGCGACGCCGCGCTGGTGCTGGAATGGCACGTGATCGGCATGTTCGCGCCCGGCTTCTTTACCGGCAGCCTGATCAAGCGCTTCGGTGCGCTGCCGATCATGGGAGTGGGCGTCGCGCTGAACCTGGCCTGCATCGCAGTTGCGCTTTCCGGCGTCGAACTGCACCAGTTCCTGGTCGCGCTGTTCCTGCTGGGCGTCGGCTGGAACTTCCTGTTCACGGGCAGCACCACGTTGTCGCTGTCCGCCTACGGTCCGCAAGAGAAGGACCGGGCCCAGGGAGCGCTCAATTTCTTCGTGTTCGCGACCCTGGCCTTCAGTTCACTGGCGTCGGGTGTGCTGGTCACGACGCAGGGCTGGACCCTGCTGAACTACGGCTCGTTGCTGCCAGTGGTGCTGACTGGTGCGGCGCTCGTCTGGCTGGCCCGGAGAACCGGACGTCCAGCCACTGCATGAGCCGTTGGTAGACCGGCTCGGGGTCGAGCTCGTGGAGGATCTCGTGATACAGGCCGTCGAAACACTGCGTCGTGACCACTGCTCGCGGCGCAGCGGCGGCAAAGGCCCGGCTGCCGGACGGATTGACCAGCCGGTCGTCGGATGCATACATCAGCAGCGTCGGCACCCGCCACTGCGCGGCGCCCCGCAGCGTCCGCGCTGCCGCATCGACGATGAAGCGCCCGATCCGCGGCGACACCCGGTCGTGCACGCGCGGGTCGCGGCGATAGGCAGCGACGACTTCCAGGTCGTGCGAGATGTAGGCCGTTTCGAGGCCGTTGTTCACGGTCATGTTGGGAGCGATGTGCGGCAAGGTCGCGAGCATCAACTTCTGCAGCAGGCTGAGGCCTGGATCGAGCGCCGGCGACGACAGCACCAGGCCGTCGATGCGGCGCCGGTCCTGCGCCACCAGATCGGCCGCCACCAGTCCGCCGAGACTGTGTCCGACCACGATCAGCGGCACGCCGCGCCCCATCCGCGACCGCGTGCTGTCGATCATGTCGGCCAGGTCGTCGACCAGCCGCGACGCGGTGGGCAGTGAGCCGCGGGCACCGCCGGATTCGCCGTGGCCATAGTGGTCGTAACCGCGCACGGCAAAACCCCAACCGTTGAGCCGCCTGGCCAGTGCGTCGTGTCGGCCCGCGTGTTCCCCCAGCCCGTGCACGATCAGGACCACCCCACGCAGGGCCAGTCCATCCGGCAGCGGCCAGTCCTGCAAGGCGATGTTCTCGCCGTCACTCGCGGTGTAAGTGGACAGCGTCGAATCGCTGACGGCGGTAGTCATGCGGGAATGATTCGCTGCAGTTCCCCCGGCGCAATCGCCAGCGGACCAGTGGTGGTTGGCGGACGACCAGCGCGTTGATCAGCGCCAGCCGCTGCAAATTGAAACATTTGCGGGCGACCAGATGCGAGGTCAGGGCAGTTGGGCGATGACCTCGGCCACTGCCGCGGTCAGCTTCTTGGCATACGGCACATGCAGGAATTCGTTCGGCCCATGCGCGTTGCTCTTCGGACCCAGCACGCCGCACACCATCATCTGGGCCTTCGGAAAACCCTGGCTCAGCATGTTCATCAACGGGATCGTTCCGCCCTGGCCGATGTAGCCGCAGGAGGTGCCGAAGTGCGCCTGCGACGCCCGGTTGAGCGCCTGCTCGAACCAGGGCGCGGTGTCCGGTGCGTTCCAGCCGGTGGCGCCGCCGTTGCTCTCGAACGTGACCTTGGCCTGGTAGGGCGCGTTGTCCTCCAGCAGGGACTTCAGCTCCTGCACCGCCTGCGCGGCGTCGATCATTGGCGGCAACCGCAACGACAGCTTGAACGCCGTGTACGGCCGCAATACATTGCCGGCATCCTTTAACGCCGGGAATCCTTCGGCGCCGGTCACCGAGAGCGTCGGCGTCCAGGTGCGGTTGAGAAGCGCCTGCACCGGGTCGGTGGTGGTGGGCAAGGCAAAGGCGGTGGAGCCGCCGCAGTCGTAGTGCGCCCAGGGAAAGCGCTTGTAGACCTCGTCACCGAGGATCGCCGCCGTGGCGCGTGCCTGCTGCAACCGTTCCGCCGGGACCTCGCAATGGAAGCTGGCAGGCAGCAGGCGGCCGGTCTTGCTGTCCTCCAGCCGGTCCAGCACCTGCCGCATGATCCGGAAGCTCGACGGGACCAGTCCGGACGCGTCGCCAGAGTGCACGCCCTCGGTGAGAATTTCGACCTTCAGGGTTCCGCTGGCCATGCCGCGCAGGGAAGTGGTGAGCCACAGCTGGTCGTAGTTGCCGGCTCCCGAGTCCAGGCAGATCACCAGCGACACATCGCCCAGCCGGCTGCGCAGCGCATCGATGTAGGGCATCAGGTCGTACGAGCCCGATTCCTCGCAGGTTTCGATCAGCCCGACGATGCGCGGATGCGCGGCCCGCTGGGCCTTCAGCGCCTGCACCGCCGCGATGCTCGCGTAGACGGCGTAACCGTCGTCGGCACCGCCACGGCCGTAAAGCTTTCCGTCTTGGTACTTCGGCGTCCACGGTCCGAGGTCGCTGCGCCAGCCGGTGAACTCCGGCTGCTTGTCGAGGTGGCCGTACATGAGCACCGTCTGGCTGGAGCACTCGGATGCGCCCGTCGAGCTGGTACGGGTCGCCGCGATCTCGAAGAACAGCACCGGGGTGCGCCCGGGCAGGCGAACGATCTCCAGCGTCAGGCCTTCGACCTTCTGCGCCTCGACCCAGCTGGCCGCATTGCGCAGCACTGTCTCGAGGTGGCCGTGCTCCGCCCACTCCTGGTCGAAGCCCGGCGACTTTGCCGGAATCTCGATGTAATCGGTGATCTGGCGGACGATGTCGCTGTCCCACTTCGCGCTGGCATGGGCCAGGGCGGCGGCAGCGTCGAGCACGCCGCCGGGCATTTCATGTTGGATCGGTTTGTTCATTGAAATTCCAGTACGGATCGAGCCACCACTTTACGCCTGCCGCAGCAGCCGGGCTACCATCGCCCTGGGCCAAGAGGACAAGTTTCCGGAAAGGAAACCGCATGCAGGAGCGACAACGGACCGGCGTGGGTGTCGGCGGCTGGACCTACGAGCCGTGGCGCAGGAACTTCTATCCGGAAGGCCTCGCGCACAGCAAGGAGCTGGAATACGCGAGCCGCCGGCTGACGGCGATCGAGGTCAACGGCACCTACTAC
>JAJAZH010000170.1 GCA_026785815.1 Ramlibacter sp.
CTGCGAACCGCTGGAGTACCGCTTCGAGATGGCCTCCAGGTAGCCTTCGGGAAGCTGCCGCGGCAGCAGTGGGATCGCGGTCTCTGGCGCCACGACCAGGGCCGTTGTGGCTTCCTCCAGTTGCCGACCGTACCAGTCCAGTGCCATCGGAATTCCGCTGCCGGGCTGGAACTTCTCGTCCTGCGGGATGTTTCCCTGCAGCAAGGTGACGCCGACGCGGCCGCTGCTGGTCGT
Source organism: Ramlibacter sp. (assembly GCA_026785815.1). Classification (GTDB taxonomy): domain Bacteria; phylum Pseudomonadota; class Gammaproteobacteria; order Burkholderiales; family Burkholderiaceae_C; genus Ramlibacter. The sequence goes on from JAJAZH010000170.1 coordinate 235, forward strand.
GAACGGGCCGGCCAGGGGCAAGGCCAGGCCCAGGCCGAGCACTGCAACCGCAAGCACGGCGGCCAGGCGATGCCGCAATACGCTGGCCAGGCCGGCCGCCACCAGCGCCGCCAGAAAACTCATGCCGTGGACGCCGGTCCACGGCGCGTAGCCGGCCAGCGGACCGTCCAGGTGCGCATAACCTGCCGCGCCCCACGGAAAGCCGGTGAACGCCCACACCCTGAGCAACTCCCCAAAAGCCCAGAGCGCTGCAAATGCCACGAACGCCCAGCGCCCGCTGCTTGCAGCCACAGCCGAATAAACGGCAGCAGCGGCCGCGTAATACAGGCCCAGAAATGCCGCCAGCCCGACCACGGCGATCACCGCGAGTGGCGCCGGCAATCCGCCATAGGTGTGCAGTGAAATGAACAACCACCACCAAGTGGCCGTCAGCCAGGCGGTGGCGAAGACGGCGCCGGTTGCAAAGCCACGCAGCGGGCGCCGTTCCCCGTGCAACAGCGACACCAGCGCGCCCAGAGCCAGCAACTGCAGCCACCACTGGGGTTGACCGTTCCAGGGTGAGGCGATGGCAGCGGCATGGGCCACGCCCGCCAGCAGCGCCAGCAGAAAATGAATCAACCCCGGCAACTGCAAGCTCAGCCCGTCCGGTCGTCGTCGGCGACGGGCGAGACCTTGAACCAGCGCACCGCGCCGCCCTTGGTGTGCAGCACGAAGAAGTTCAGGCCCGACAAGGTATGGTGTTCGCCGCGCTTGGGCACATGGCCCATCTCGTGGGCGACCAAGCCGCCGATGGTGTCGAAGTCCTGGACCCCATCGCTGGGTACCAGAGCGACGTTGAAGGCTTCGTTCACCCGGGCAATCGCCGTGTCGCCGTTGACCCGGTAGGCGCGGTCGGACAGGCCGAAGATGTCGCCCTCGTCCTCGGGAATGTCGAACTCGTCCTCGATCTCGCCCACGATCTGCTCGAGCACGTCTTCGATGGTGATCAGGCCGGCGACGCGCCCGAATTCGTCGATCACGACCGCCAGGTGGTTGCGGTTGCCTCGGAATTCACGCAGCAGGTCGTTCAGCCCCTTGGTCTCCGGCACGAAGGTCGCCGGCCGCAGCAGGGCCCGGATGTTCAGCTCGGGGGCCCGGTGCAGCTTGAGCAGGTCCTTCGCCAGCAGGATGCCGATGATGTTCTCGATCTCGCCTTCGTACACCGGGAAGCGCGAGTGCGCCGTGTCGATGACGATGTTGAGGATCTCGTCGTATGGCGAACCGATGTTGATCAGGTCCATCCGCGGCGCGGCCACCATCACGTCGCCGGCCGTCTGGTCGGCCATCCGGATCACGCCTTCGAGCATCACGCGCGACTCGGCCCCGATGATGTCGTTGTCTTGCGCATCGACCAGGGTCTCGATCAACTCGGCCGTCGAATCCGGTCCGGGGTGGATGAACTCGGCTACTTTTTGCAGGAACGTGCGCTTGTCTTCCTTCTCGGGGGAAGCGCGCGCGGGGTGCGGGTCGGACACAGGCCTAGGATGCAGGACGTGCGGTGGTGAGGGGACGACAAGGATAGCGGATTGGCGCCGGGCCCGGGCCGGCAACCACTCGGGCGCTCAGGAGCTGGACTGGTGCCGTGCTTCGCGGATGCCGTGGCGAACGTCCTGCAGCGTGGCCAGGAAATCCCGGAAACTGCTGGCCTGGACCTTGAGCCGGTAGTCGGTCTGGGCCAGCTGCTCCCCGACGATTTCGCTCATCCGGCTGTCCAGAGTGGCCGGAGGCAAGCGCAAATGGGCGTCGGTCTCGGAGCCGGACCGTTCCAGAGTGGCGCCAGCATTGCGGGCGATCCGGATCATCGGGGTGTTCTCTGTCAGCGCGTGGATGAACAGCAGCTCCACCCCCTCATTGCGGGCGTGGATGACAGCCCGCTCGAACAAGCGCGAGCCAAAGCCCCGCCCACGCACCTTTTTCAGCACCGACACCCCGAATTCGGCGCACGACCGATGCTCCGGCTGGTCCGAAAACGCCAGGTGCGCCACGGCGATCAGTTCCAGCTTGCGGTTGTAGACCCCGAAGATCTCGTCCCGCTCGAAATTAAGCCCGGTGACATAGCGCTCGATCTGCTCGTCGGTCGCCATGTAACCGAAGCGCAGGTAACGGTCGTCCGCGTCCAGCGCGCGCAAGTGGGTGCAGATCCGGCCGCGGTGGCCGGGGCCAAGCGAGCGGATTGGGACGATGACCGGGCTCGACCGGGTGGTTTCGAAGCTTTCAAGCATGGTTGAAATATAAGGGTTTTCACTGAGGGTTAAAGCTTCAATCTCATCTTTCGCCCCGTTTCAGGTAATCCTACCTAAGCCCTGTCCTACAAGGGCGTGCTCTCGTTGTCTTGACGCCCAGTCGACGCCTGAAACGGCGAAAAATGGGTGCCTCCCGGGCTAAAGTCGCGTTTCTGACACCGGAGACGCCATGACCGCCAGCCTGCCTCAATCCGCCACCCAAGGCGCCCCCGCACAGGACAACCCGATGGGGACCGATGGCTTCGAGTTCATCGAGTACGCGGCGCCGGATCCGCAGGCGATGGGCGCCTTGTTTGAGCGCATGGGGTTCAAGCCGGTGGCCCGGCACCGCCACAAGAACGTCACCCTGTACCGCCAGGGCGGCATCAACTTCATTGTCAATGCCGAGCCCGATTCGTTCGCCCAGCGCTTTGCCCGCCAGCACGGGCCGAGCATCTGCGCAATCGCTTTTCGGGTGCAGGACGCGAAGGCGGCTTATGAACGGGCGATTGCGCTCGGCGCCTGGGGCTATGCCGGCGTCGCCGGCCCGGGCGAGCTGAACATCCCCGCCATCAAGGGCATCGGCGACAGCCTGATCTACCTGGTCGACCGCTGGCGCGGCAAGAACGGCGCCACGGCAGGCGATATCGGCAACATCGGCTTCTACGACGTCGACTTCGAGGCGCTGGCCGGCATCGATTCCGCGCAGGCGCTGAACCCGGCCGGTTTCGGCCTGACCTACATCGACCACCTGACGCACAACGTGCACCGGGGCCGGATGGGCGAATGGGCCGACTTCTATCAGCGGCTGTTCAACTTCCGCGAGGTCCGCTATTTCGACATCGAGGGCCAGGCCACGGGGGTCAAGAGCAAGGCGATGACCAGTCCCTGCGGCAAGATCCGGATCCCGATCAACGAGGAGGGCAACGAGAAAGCCGGCCAGATCCAGGAGTACCTCGATCAGTACCACGGCGAGGGCATTCAGCACATCGCGTTGGGTTCGAGCCATCTGATCGACACGGTGGACGCGCTGCAACTGGCCGGGGTGAAGCTGCTCAACACCAGTGAAACCTATTACGAGCTGCTGCCCCGGCGCATCCCGGGTCTGGCCGAAAGCATCCCCGAACTGCAGCAGCGCAACATCCTGGTCGACGGCAAGCCCGGCGAGCTGTTGCTGCAGATCTTCAGCGAGAACCAGCTGGGTCCGATCTTTTTCGAGTTCATCCAGCGCAAGGGCAACGAGGGCTTTGGCGAGGGCAACTTCAAGGCCCTGTTCGAGAGCATGGAACTCGACCAGATCCGGCGCGGCGTGCTCGGGACGCCTGCGCCCTGACCGCCCTGACGCCTGACGCGAGACAATCGTCCGATGGCGGCTGACCCTGTTGGCTCCGGCGCGCGCGAGCGCCCTCCGCGCGGAGATTATTCCCGGGCGCGGCCCGACTACACCTGCGCCCAGGACTACGCCGGGTACACCGACGCGGACCATGACACCTACCGGCGGCTGTATGAGCGTCAGGCTGCACTGCTTTCGGGTCGGGCCTGCGACGAGTTCGTCCGCGCCCTGCCGTCGCTCGGCGTCAAGGACCGGATCCCACGCTTCGAGGAGCTGAACCAGCGGTTGCAACCGGCCACTGGCTGGGAGATCGTGGCTGTGCCAGGCCTGATCCCGGAAGTGCCGTTCTTCACCCTGCTGGCCGACCGCAAGTTTCCCGTGACCGACTGGATCCGCACGCCCGGGGAGTTCGACTACATCGTCGAGCCGGACGTCTTCCACGACCTGTTCGGCCACGTTCCGCTGCTTTTCGACC
>JAJAZH010000171.1 GCA_026785815.1 Ramlibacter sp.
GCGGGGATGAAAACTTCGTTGTCATGGGGGAGGTTCCTGTTCTCCGAGGAGTTGGGTATCGACACCGTCGCAGATGCAATGCAGCACCAGCAGGTGCACTTCCTGGATCCGGGCGGTTCGGTCGTGCGGGACGCAGATGTGCACATCCGTCTCGCGCAGCAGCTGGGTGATCTTGCCGCCGCCGCGTCCGGTCAGCGCCACCACCGTCATCTCGCGTTCGTGGGCAGCTTCGATGGCGGCCAGCACGTTGGCCGAATTGCCGCTGGTGGAGAGCGCCAGCAGCACGTCACCGGCCTGGCCCAGGCCGCGCACCTGCTTGGAGAAGATGCGCTCGAAGTCGTAGTCGTTGGCAATCGCCGTCAGGATCGAGCTGTCGGTGGTCAGGGCGAGGGCCGCAAGTTCTGGCCGTTCGCGCTCGAAGCGGCCGATGAACTCGGCCGCGAAATGCTGGGCGTCGGCAGCCGAGCCGCCGTTGCCGCAAGCCAGCACCTTGCCACCGCTAGTCACGCAAGCCAGCATCGCCTGAACCGCCGCGGCGATCGGCTTGCTCAGCGACTGGGCCGACTGGTACTTCAGGTCGGCGCTGTCGATGAAGTGCTGTTGAATGCGTTGTTCAAGCATGGCTGGCGATGATAACCGCGGGGTGCAACCGGCCTGTCGAAGGGTTTTCGTGGTGAGACGACGGTTTCACGAAGCATCGAAAGCGGCTCGCAGCCATTCGATTTCGCCGGTCTGGACGGTGACGACGTCGAAGCGGCAGGGCGGCTGTTGCGGCAGCCGCAGCAGGAAGTGACGGGCGGCGAAGACGATCCGGCGCTGCTTGACGGCGCCGACACTGGCGGCCGCCCCGCCGAATGACGCGCTGGCCCGGCGCCGGACCTCGACGAAGACCAGCGTGCCGTCACGCTCGCGCAGCACCAGGTCGATTTCGCCGCCGCCCCGGCCCGGCGTCCGATAATTGCGGGCCACCAGCCGCAGGCCCGCGGACTCGAGATGCGCGAGCGCCAGGTTCTCGGCGGCATCGCCGGCCTGCTTGGTGGTGGCCGCTTTCTTCCGGAGATCCATTGAGCGCTTCTTTCGCTTCAGCCCTGTCCGCCGCGCGCGAAGCCGCGGCATCGCAGCATTATCCGCAAGGGACGCTCTACATCGTCGCCACGCCGATCGGCAACCTGGCCGACATCAGCCTGCGTGCCCTGCACCTGTTGCAGCTGGCCGATGCCGTCGCCTGCGAGGACACCCGGCACACCCAGGCCCTGCTGCGGGCCTATGGCATCGACAAGTCGCCGTCCCAGCTGCTGGCAGTGCATCAGCACAACGAGCAGGAAGCCGCACGCGGCGTGATCGAGCGCTTGCTCCAGGGTCAGCGGATTGCCTACGCCAGCGATGCCGGCACGCCAGCGGTCAGCGATCCAGGCGCCCGGCTGGTGGCGGCGGCGCGTGCAGCCGGCCTGCGCGTCGTGCCGCTGCCCGGGGCCAGCAGCATCACGGCCGCCATCAGCGTCGCCGGGGCGCAGGGCCATGACGACACCGGGTTTGTGTTCGCAGGCTTCCTGCCGTCCAAGGCCGGCGAGCGCGACGGCGCGATCGAGCGGCTGGCCGGCGAGCCGCGGCCGGTCGTGCTGCTGGAAGCGCCGCACCGGATCGAAGCGCTGGCGAAGGCGCTGGCCGTGCTGGGCGAGCGGCCGGTGACGGTCGGACGAGAGCTGACCAAGCAGTTCGAAGAGGTCGCGACGATGGCGTCGCAAGCGCTGCCGGCGTGGCTGGCTGCCGACGCGCAGCGCACGCGCGGTGAATTCGTGCTGGTCCTGCACGCCACGGCGCAACCCAAGCCGCAGGACGACGGGCTGCGTGTGTTGCAGTTGCTGCTCAATGAACTGCCGCTGAAGAGCGCGGTGAAGCTGACGGCCGAAATCACTGGCGGCTCGCGCAACGCGCTGTACCAGGCGGCACTGCGGCTGAAAGGCATGGAGCCCGGTTCCGACCCGCAATAGGCGCCCCCCAGTGATCACGAGGGTCTCGCTGACGAAGAGTCGCCTGGCGAAAAGCGCTCTCAAATCGCGAGCGGATCCACATCGACCGCCCAGCGGATCAGCCCCTTCTCCCGCGTCGCCTGGAGCACAGGGTGCCAGGCCGCCAGGAAGCGCTGCAAAGCCACTCGCGACGTGCTCTCCGCGAGCAGCTGGGCCCGTTCCACGTTCGCCACCCGCTGCACCGTCATCGGCACCGGCGAATAGAGTGTCACCCGGTCCGCGCCTTCGAGCTGCGCCGCGGCCGCGGCGGCTGTCGCCAGGAAAGCCTGCGCCGCCTCCTGGGTCCGGGCATCGGCCCGCACCAGGGCCTGGAATCCGAACGGCGGCATCGCCGCCTGCTCCCGCTCTTTCAATTGCTGTCGCGCAAACGTGGGGTAGTCGTGCTGGCGCAGCGCAGTGAACAGCGGATGGCGAGGATGCCAGGTCTGGATCCACATTTCGCTGGCCCCGGACTGGGCCGCGTCGCGGCCGGCCCGGCCAGCGGCCTGCAGCAGCAGCGCGAACAGTCGTTCCGGCGCGCGGAAGTCAGAAGAGAAAAGCGCCGAATCCGCGTTCAGTGCCGCGACCAGCGTGATGCGCCTGAAGTCATGGCCCTTGGTGATCATCTGGGTGCCGACCAGCACGTCCACCTGGCCCGCGTGCACCTGCGCCAGTTGCGACTCCAGCGAGCCTTTCAGCCGCGTCGAGTCCGCGTCCATGCGGGCGATCCGCACCGACCCGCCGCCGGGACGGCGCTCACCCGCCAGCAATTCCGCCAGCGTTTCCTCCAGCCTTTCGGTTCCGCGACCGACCGGGGCGATGTCGACGTTGCCGCAGGCCGGACAGGCCCGCGGCACCCGCTCGGTGTCGCCGCAGTGATGGCAGCGCAGCGTCCGGTCGATCTTGTGGAAGACCCGGAAGGCGCTGCAGTTGGGGCACTCGCTTTTCCAGTCGCATGAGGAGCAGGCCAACACCGGCGCATAGCCGCGCCGGTTCAGGAACATCAGCGATTGTTCGCCCCGCGCGATCCGGTCGGTGATCGCCGACAGCAGCTGGGGCGAAAAGACGGTCTTGTGCGGCTGCAGGTTCATGTCCAGCAGGCGGACGGTGGGCAGCTGCGCGTCGCCTACCCGCGCCGGCATCTGCAGCAGGCGATAGCGGCCCTTGTCGCAGGCGTGCCAGCTTTCCAGCGACGGCGTGGCCGATCCCAGCAACACCTTGGCGCCTTCCAGCCGGCCGCGGTACACAGCGAGGTCACGGGCCGAGTAGCGCGCGCCCTCCTGCTGCTTGTAGCTCGGGTCGTGCTCCTCGTCGACGACGATCAGCTTGAGCGCAGGCATCGAGGCGAACACGGCCATCCGCGTTCCAAGCACCACGCGGGCGGCTCCGCTGTGCCCCGCCAGCCAGCTTTTCAGCCGCTGGGGCGGGGTCATGCCGCTGTGCATCGCCACCACGTCGGCGGCGCCGAAGCGGGCGATGAAGCGCTGTTCGAGTTGCGGCGTGAGGTTGATCTCCGGCACCATCACCAGCGCCTGCGCCTTCGGGTCCGAGGCGAACAGGCGTTCCACTGCCTGCAGGTAGACCTCGGTCTTGCCACTGCCGGTCGCGCCGAACAGCAGGCAGCAACCGCCGGGGCCGTCGAGGCCGGCAAGCGCCTGCTGCTGTTCGCCGGTCAGTTGGACGGCTGCGATGGTTCCCGGAGAAAACGCGTTGGCGGCGGGCCGCTTGAGGCGACGGGCGAGCTGGTCGGGCCTCAGGTCGCGCAGTTGCGGCGGCAGGGCGGCCAGGGCAATTTCCCCCAGCCCCCGCTGGTAGTACTGTGCCGCGAAGCCGACCAGTTCCCGCCACTGCGCCGACAAAGGCTCGATGCCGGACAACACCCCCGCGACCGGCTTGGTGTCTTCCACGCTTCGCGGCGCTTGGCCAGCTGCAGGCTCCCAGACCACGCCCATCACCTCGCGCCGCCCGAGCGGCACGCGGACCAGCGTCCCCGGCGCGAGTGGAAACTCACTTCGGTAGCTCAGGCGGCCGGACAGCGAACTGTGGGCCGGTGTCGGCACGACAACCGCCAATTCATGGGTCATGAAAAGGCGGGTTTAGCCGTTTGTGTTGAGGTGTTCTGGCGAAACATCTGCTAAGTCTTTGATTCCTAAGCCGTTTGCTTCAGAACACCGTTTTGTGTGGATAACTTTGTTGACAAGCTGCCCCGAAGCCTCGCAAAGCGTTGAAATTCAAGGGCCCCGCTGGATTGCCCGGAAAAAGAGCAAGAAAAAAATCCCAATAAAATCAACAGCTTGCAAACGCTATCGGATTTGTAGCAGGCCGAGCTGGGGCCGCTTTCTGCTGCGGCGCCGCATCCTAACTTTTGTGCATAAGTCAAGCGACGCCGTGGCATTTTTCCAGGACTTGTCAGCTAGGGAACATCCCGATGACGAATTTCAGGTGACCGCTAGCGCTCGCTGGCGCCGCGAAAAGGCGTGGACTTCGGCGACCAGGGCCGTGACGTGCTCGGGCGGCGTGTGCTGGCTGATGCCGTGGCCGAGATTGAAAATCTGGGTCGGTCCCGGGCCGGCGCCGATATGGGGGGCGCCGAAGCTTTCGAGCACCCGCCGGGTCTCGGTTTCGATCTGCTCGGGTGGCGCGAACAGCACATTCGGATCGAGGTTCCCCTGCAAGGCCATCCGATGGCCCACTAACTGGCGGGCGCGACCGAGGTTGACGGTCCAGTCGAGCCCGAGCACTTCGCAGTCGAGCTGGCCCATCTGTTCCAGCCAGGGGCCGCCGCCCTTGGTGAAAACCAGGCGCGGGATGAAAGCGCCTTGGTACGTCCGGTGCAGCTTCGAGAGCACCTGGGCCGTATAAGCCAGACTGAACTGCTGGAACGCGCCGTCGGCCAGCACGCCGCCCCAGCTATCGAAGATCATCACTGCCTGGGCGCCGGCCTCGATCTGGGCATTCAGGTACGCGGCGACCGCGTCCGCGTTGATCTGGAGCATGTGGTGCATCAGATCCGGGCGGCTGTAGAGCATGGTCTTGACCAGCCGGTAATCGTCGGAGCCAGCCCCTTCGACCATGTAGCAGGCGAGGGTCCAGGGGCTGCCTGAAAAGCCGATCAGCGGCACCCGGCCGGACAAGGCGCGGCGAATCGAAGTCACTGCGTCGAAGACATAGCGCAGCTTGTCCATGTCCGGCACGGCCAGCGCACGCACCGCCGCCTCATCCCGCACTGGCGACGCGAAGCGCGGACCTTCGCCAAGGGCAAAGCTCAAGCCGAGCCCCATCGCATCGGGTACCGTGAGGATGTCGGAAAACAGGATCGCCGCGTCCAGCGGATAGCGTTCCAGCGGCTGCAGCGTCACTTCGGTTGCGTAGTCGGTGTTGGTGGCCAGGCCCATGAAGCTTCCGGCCCGGGCCCGCGTTGCGCGATATTCAGGCAGGTAGCGTCCAGCCTGGCGCATCAGCCAGACCGGTGTGTACGGGGTCGAAAGGCGCTGACAGGCGCGCAGGAAGCAGTCGTTTTGAAGCGGTGGAAAACTCATGACGCATTGTCGCAGGGGGGAAATCAGCGCGGCGCCGGGGGCCGCACCCGGGTATCTGGCGCGGCATTCACCCCGCCCGGCCAAGCCGCATCAGGGAATGCGGCCGGCTCCTCGCAAAGTCGCCGCAGGAGTCGAAAAAGGCTTGCATGTCGTTGCCTTTCTCTCAGCGGCAACGTCGGGAACATCAATTCACGTCCGCGCTTCGAGCCACCGCTGCTGTGTTTCTTCGAAGCAGTGGCTCAGGCGACCGCTTGCCGCAGCGCCTGGTCGACGTCCCACAGGATGTCGTCGATTTCCTCGATGCCGACCGACAGCCGGACCATGTCGGGGCGAACGCCCGCCCGCAGCAGTTCGGCTTCGTCGAGTTGCCGGTGCGTGGTCGAGGCCGGATGGATGACCAGCGTCTTGGCGTCGCCGATATTGGCCAGGTGACTGAGGAATTCGCAGGCATCGATGAAGCGCTCGCCAGCGCGAGCCGGGTCGGCAGCCTGGATGCCGAATGTCAGGATGCCAGACGCGCCGGGATTGCCGTCGATCGAGCGAAACTGCTTCTTCGCCAGGGCGTGATGCGGCGACTGCGGCAGGCCGGGATAGTTGACCCAGCTCACCAGCGGATGGTGGTCCAGGAACTGCGCCACCTGCAGCGCGTTGCGGCAATGAGCCTGCATTCGCAGGTGCAGGGTTTCGACGCCCTGCAGGATCAGCCAGGCATTGAGCGGCGAGAGCGCTGCGCCGAAGGTCCGATTGACCTCCATCCGGGCCTTCATCGTGTAGCCGAAGTCGCCGAAGGTTTCGTAGAACTTGACGCCGTGGTAGGCGCGGCTCGGCTCCAGCATCTCGGGAAACTTGTCCCTCGACAGCGGCGAGCCC
>JAJAZH010000172.1 GCA_026785815.1 Ramlibacter sp.
ACTTCTCGGCCGACCACCTGGGCGACTTCGGGGCCGAGGCCAAGCAGGATTACTCGGTCGAGATCCGCGGCCCGCTGGTGGCCGAGATCCACCGCTTCACGCATACCGCACTGGCCGCCGGCCACCGCTACCAGAGGCAGCAGCGGCAATGGTGGCGCAATCGCAAGCAATTGCGCACGACGACGCAGCAACTGGCCCAGGCCGGCAGCGCCAAGGCCATTTTCGTCACCCGCGACAACGGCGACCATGTCAACGACATCGAGCGCCATTACCGGATCGCGATCCGGGCTGCGCGCCAACGCGTCGTCATCGCCAACGCCTATTTCTTCCCCGGCTACCGTCTGATCAAAGAGATGCGCAGGGCGGCGCGGCGCGGTGTCGACGTCAACCTGATCCTGCAGGGCACGCCAGACATGCAGATCGTCAAGACCGCGGCCAACATGCTCTATCACTACCTGATCAAGGGCGGCGTGAAGATCTATGAGTACACCGACCGGCCGCTGCACGGCAAGGTCGCTGTGGCCGACGGTGAGTGGGCGACGGTCGGTTCGAGCAACCTCGACCCGCTCAGCCTGTCGCTGAACCTCGAGGCCAACGTGATCATTCGGGACGCCGGCTTCAACCGGCACCTGACCGAGCGGCTGGACCACCTGATCGCCAACAGCTGCACCCAGATCGGGACCCAACACGTCGGGGAACTGAGCGGCTGGAAGCTGGTGCGCAGCTACATTGCCTTTCACCTGATCCGGCGCTATCACCGCTGGGCATCCTGGCTGCCGCGGCACGTGCCCCGGCTTCATCGCCCGATCGCCCATCCGCTGACGCCAGCCGGTCGGCCCGAACCGGTCAATCAGGCGCAATGAACACCGGAGCGCTCCAGCCCGGCGAACGCATCGCCCCCGCACGTCGCGAGGAGACACCTCCGGCAGCCAAGCCGGGGCTGACCGATCGACCCTGGTGGAAGTGGGTCAAGCGCCTGTTCACGCTGGCCTTTTTCACTGTCGTGGCCTTGCTGCTCTACCGCTACGGCCGCAACGTCGACTGGGAAGACGTGCTGGCGTCGGTCAAGGAAACTCCCCGTCCAGCGTTGATGACGGCGATCGCTCTGGCCGCCGCCAGCCACCTGCTCTACAGCTGCTTCGACCTGCTCGGGCGCCACTACACCGGCCATGGGCTGCGCACCCCGATCGTGATGCTGGTGAACTTCATCAGCTACGCCTTCAACCTCACGCTCGGGTCGATGGTCGGCGGGGTGGCTTTCCGCTACCGGCTCTATTCGAGGCTTGGGCTCGACAACGGCGTGATCACCCGGGTGGTGACCATGAGCATGCTGACCAACTGGCTCGGCTACATGCTGCTCGGCGGCCTGCTGTTCCTGTTCCATCCGATGGCATTGCCGCCGTCATGGAAGATGGGCAACCATGGCCTGCAATGGATCGGCGCACTGCTGGTCGCCGTCTCGGTCGGTTACCTGATCGCCTGCCTGCGCGCCGGCGGCAAGCGCTGGGAAGTCCGGGGCCATGAGATCAACCTGCCGCACTTTCGGGTTGCAGTGCTGCAGCTGGCCATGTCATGCCTCAACTGGAGCTTGATGGGCGGCATCGTCTACATGTTGCTGCAGCAGCAGGTGGCCTATTCGGACGTGCTCACCGTGTTGCTGGTTGCTGCCATCGCCGGCGTCGTCGCGCACGTACCGGCCGGGTTGGGCGTCTTCGAGTTCATTTTCGTCGCCTTGCTGTCGCACCAGATCTCGGAAGGCCGATTGCTGGCTGCCCTGCTCGGCTACCGGGGCATCTACTACATCGGGCCGGCGGCGATTGCTGCGGTGATGGTCCTGGTGTTCGAGGTCCGCGCCAAACGCGGCACGCTGGCACGGGCAACTGTCGCGAAGACAGCTGGCTGAAATGCAGGCCCGCCTCGCCAGCGAAACCGATTTGGCGGGCTTCCGCGAAGAAGCGCGCTCGCTGCTGGCACAGCAGGTGCCGCCGGACCAGGTCGACTGGCTCACCGCCCACAACAGCGACCAGTTCGCCGATGTGGTGCCAGCCGACGGCAAGGGATCGCGCCACGTTCCGCGGGCGGCGATGGCAATCGTGCCGGCTTCGTTCTTGCGGCTGTGCGAAATCGTCGTCCTGCACCGGGAGCCGGAACGGTTCGCCCTGCTGTACCGCCTGCTGTGGCGGCTGGTTCACGAACCCGGGCTGCGCAGCGATCCGATCGATGCCGACATGCTGACGGCGCAGCAAATGGGACAGGCGGTACGGCGCGAACTGCACAAGATGAAAGCCTTCCTGCGCTTGCGTCCGGTCGACGACGGCGGCGATTCGGTGGAGCCGTTGCACCTGGCATGGTTCGAGCCGGGCCATCACATCCTGGAAGCGGCGGCGCCGTGGTTCGTGCGGCGCTTCGGCCAGCAGCGCTGGGCCATCCTGTCGCCCGAGCGCAGCGTGCGCTGGACGCCGGCCAGCCAACGCCTGGAGTTCGGCCCCGGCCTGGGCATCGACACGCCCCACGTGCCGCATCCGGACGACTCTTTCCTGCTGGACTCGTATCGCCGCATCTTCAGCGGCCGCGACGGCGCCTGAGCGCTACGAGTCGATTCCGCCGACGCCGGTGCGTGAACGCTCGACCGAGCGCCGCAATCC
>JAJAZH010000173.1 GCA_026785815.1 Ramlibacter sp.
ATGCGGTACAGCGTATCGAGCACGCCGCCGTGCGCCACCACGACGATCTGTTCTCCGGGATGGCGGGCCGCCAGGTCCTGCATGGTCTGGGTCACCCGCCGGCGCAATTGCAGCAGCGATTCGCCGCCTTCGGGCGGAGCCCATTCCGGCAGCCGCTTGCGCCAGTTCTGCGCGTGATCGGGCCAGGTCTGGTGAATCTCGTCGAAGGTCTTGCCCTCGAAGATGCCGAAGCTGCGCTCGCGCAACCCTTCGTTGGCGATCACCGGGATGCCGGCTGCCTCGGCAATCGGCTGGGCGGTCTGGTGCGCCCGGCCGAGATCGCTGGAATACACGGCGCTGATTTTTTCGCCCTGCAGCGCCTTGCCGACCCGGCCGGCCTGCCAGCGCCCGGTCTCATTCAGATCGATGTCTTTCTGGCCCTGGATGCGCGCATCGACGTTCCACGATGTTTCCCCATGGCGGACGGCAATGATGCGGGTGGCTTCCATAGCCCGCCCATTTTATGGAGCCGCTGTCCGGGCGGTCAGGAATTCGCGAACTGTGGCGCGGGCGCCGAACCGGCACAAGATCTGCATGCCTATCCGCCGACTTTGATATCGACCCGCCGCACACCCGCAGGCGCGGCCGGAAATCCCTGCAATGCCGCGTCGAACATCACCGGCAGCACCGAAGCGCTGTCGCTCCAAGGCCCGTCGTGGCCGGCGCGGGTTTCGTAGACCACGCGATTTGACGCCAGTTCGCGCACGATCACGGCCACTTCCCGCTGATACCAGGGCTGTTCCATGCGCAAGTACGGTCCGCCGTAACCCAGGGCAAAGCCGACGCCGTGTCGGGCAAAACCGCCGCCCCAGCCCCACCCTTGCGGCTCGGCCCATGGCGACTGGACCCGCTGCACCCGCGCCGTGACCTGGACGCTGTAACGCGGCGCAGCGTCGTCGCGGCGCAGGCCGGCCTTGAACAACGCCGGGTCCGCCATCGATTCCAGCTGCGGCTGCAGCGGAAAAGCCTGCTGCGAGGGCAGCCGGTCGAAGCGGTAGGTCGGCTGGTCCGGCAGTGCCGGCAGGCTAGAGAACGACTGGACGTTGCTGTCCAGCAAATAGCCGGTGGCGCAGCCCGTCAGGCCGGCTCCGACCAGGAGCAAAAAAGCCGCGAAGCGCAGACGTGCCAGCTTCAGGCCTGCAAAGTGCGACATCGAATTGTTCATAACGTCCTCCGCCGAAGTCAATCAGTCCTGGATCCGGATGACCTGCAGGGAGGGCAAGCCGGTTGCGGCAGGGAAGTCCTCAGGATCGAAGGCCTTGTCGCCATCGTCGCTGGCCACCCCTGTGGCTGTCAGACCTTTGAAGTCGTAGCGTGTTCCGTCAGCCAGGTGCGAGGGCACGACATTTTGTAACGCCGCGAACATGTTTTCCACCCGGCCGGGGTGTTTCTTGTCCCACTCGCGCAGCATCGCGCCGACCTGTTTGCGCTGCAGGTTTTCCTGGCTGCCGCACAGCGTGCAGGGGATGATCGGAAACTGCCGGTGCTCGGCCCATCGCACCAGTTCCTTTTCGGGCACGAAGGCCAGCGGCCGGATCACGATGTGCTTGCCGTCGTCGCTCACCAGCTTTGGCGGCATGGCTTTGAGCTTGCCGCCGAAGAACATGTTGAGGAAGAACGTCTGCAGGATGTCGTCGCGGTGGTGTCCCAGCGCGATCTTGGTCGCCCCCAGTTCATCCGCCACCCGGTACAGGATTGCGCGCCGCAGCCGCGAACACAGGCTGCACATCGTCTTGCCCGCCGGGATCTTGTCCTTGACGATCGAATAGGTGTCCTGGTTTTCGATGTGAAATGGCACGCCGGTCCGCGCCAGATACTCGGGCAGGACGTGCTCGGGAAATCCGGGCTGCTTCTGGTCCAGGTTGACCGCGATCAGCTCGAAATCCACCGGCGCGCGCTGCTGCATCTTCTGCAGGATGTCGAGCATGGCGTAGCTGTCCTTGCCGCCCGACATGCAGACCATGACCCGGTCGCCCTGCTCGATCATGTTGTAGCCGGCAATTGCCTGCCCCATCAGGCGGCACAGGCGTTTTTCCAGCTTGTGGGTCTCGCGCTCGAGCTTGCGCCCGGCGTCGAGCGGGACGGGTTGATGGTCGATCCAGAGGGCACTCATCGGCTCATTTTCCCACCGCGATCACCAGGCGCCGGTTTCGATCCGGATCGCCACTTCGCAGTCGTCGAAAATCTCCAGCTTGGCGATCTTCACCCGCACGCCCAGCACCCCTGGCAACTGCAGCAGGCGCAAGGCGAGCTTGCCGATCAGGCTTTCCAGCAGGTTGACGTGCTGCGCCGTGCATTCGTCGATGATGATCTTGCGCACCTTGCGATAGTCCAGCACGTGGGTGATGTCGTCGTCGCTCGGCAGCAGGGGCTGCGGTCCGAGGTTGAGTTCGGCATCGACGCGGATCGGTTGCGGTGAAGTCTTCTCGTGCTCCAGGATGCCGAGGTTGGCGTCGAAGCGCAGCCCGGTCAGGGTCAGGATCTGGGTGCCGGTCGTCATTTTGATCAGTTGGGGTCAGAGCACAATTGCTGCGCAATTCGTGATCTGACCCTCAAAGTTTCATCAAGGAAAAATCGCGTTCGAATTTCATCAGGTGCTGGCCGCCGTCGACCAGCAGCGTCGTGCCCGTGAGCGACTGGTTGTCGAGGGCGAATTTCACCGCTGAGACCACATCTTCAGGTGTCGAGGAACGGCCCAGCGGCGACAGCTTGTGCAGCTGGCGGAACTTCTCGTCCGGCAGCAGGTGGCTGGTGATCGTCAGGCCGGGGGCAACCCCGACCACCCGCAGTTGCGGCGCGAGCCCCAGCGCCAGCATGGTCGTCGCCGCCTCCAGCGCGGCTTTGGACAGCGTGTAGCTGACGAAGTCCGGATTCTGGTTCCACAGTTTCTGGTCCAGCAAATTGACCACGACGCCCGTGCCCTGGCGCGCTACCAGATGTTCGTGCAGCGCCTGTGCCAGCAGGATCGGCGCGCCGGCATTGGTGCGCAGGTGCGCTGACAGCGATTCGTAGCCGAAGCTCGCGGCGCTGTCGTGCTCGAACATCGACGCGTTGTTGACCACCGCGTCGACCGAACCGAAGCGCTTCAGCACGCTCGGCAGCAGCGCACGCACCGACGTCTCGTCCTGCAGATCGGCCTGGAACGAAGCGAAGCGGCCCGGCCCGGGAGCCAGCGCCTCGCAATCACCGACGGTCTTGAGCGCCTCTTGGGCTGACCCGCGATAGTGCACTGCCACCTGCCAGCCAGCGGCGGCCAGGCCCAGCGCGATCTCGCGGCCGAGCCGACGGGCGCTTCCGGTGACCAGCACGGTGCGTGGGGATTGCGGTGGATTCATTCGAAGGACAATTGGCGGCACATGACAGAAGCAGGCAGTTTAACGAGCGCGCTGCGGACCCTGATCGACAAAGCGATCGGCCGCTCCGGTGGCTGGCTCCCTTTCGACCGGTTCATGGCGCTGGCGCTGTACGCCCCGGGCCTGGGCTATTACGCCAATTCGTCGCGCAAGTTCGGGATCTTGCCCGCGTCCGGCAGCGACTTCGCAACGGCACCCGAAATGACGCCGTTGTTCGGCCAGGCGCTGGCGGCCCAGGTCGCCGAAGGCCTGCAGCAGACCGGCACCAGTGAGGTCTGGGAGTTCGGCGCCGGCTCGGGCGAGCTGGCGCTGCAACTGCTGGAAACGCTGGAAGGGATGGGAGCGGCGGTGCGGCGCTACACCATCGTCGACCTGTCGCTCAGCCTGCAGCAACGCCAGCGCGAAAAGCTGGGCCGCTTCGCCGGCAAAGTTCAGTGGGTCAGCGCGTTGCCGGAGCGGCTGGCAGGGATCGTGGTCGGCAATGAGGTGCTCGACGCCATGCCGGTGAAGTTGCTGGCGCGCAGTGCCGGCGTCTGGCGCGAACGCGGCGTCGGACCCGGTCTGGTCTGGCTCGACCGCGAAACCGATCTGCGTCCGCCGCTCGACGTCCAGGGCGACCAGGACTACCTGACCGAGATCCACCCGCAGGCCGAAGCCTTCATCCGGACCCTGGCCGACCGGCTGCACCAGGGCGCCGCTTTCTTCATCGACTACGGTTTCGGCGAGCAGGAGTTTTATCATCCGCAACGCCACATGGGCACCTTGATGTGCCATCGCCGGCACCTGGCGGACATCGACCCGCTCGCCGACGTCGGCCACAAGGACATCACGGCCCATGTCAACTTCACCGGCCTCGCGCTGGCCGCGCAGCAGGCCGGTCTGGCGACCCTGGGCTACACCAGCCAGGCTCGCTTCCTGATGAACTGCGGCCTCGTCCCCCGCCTGGCGCAGGCCGCGTTGCCGGACCGGGTGGCTGGCCAGCGACTGCTGGCGGAACATGAGATGGGCGAACTGTTCAAGGTGATCGGTTTCCACAAGGGTCCGTTCTGGGACGCGCTCGGCTTTTCCCAAGGGGACCGCACCGGTCGGCTCTGAGCGGCCAACCGGTCGCTCGGCCATGAATGACCAGTGTTCCGCGCATAAACTCGCAGCATGATTCGCTGGATCCTCGTTATCTTCCTGGCCCTGATGCTGATCAGCTGGTTCACGCCGTTGCTGCAGCGGATGGGATTCGGCAAGCTGCCGGGTGACCTGCGTTTTCGGCTGTTCGGGCGCGAATGGTTCGTTCCGCTGACCACCACGATCCTGCTGAGCATGTTGGCGGCGCTCATCGCCCAACTGGTGTGATCTCGCCGTCATGAAAGCCTGCATCGACATCGGCGGGACCAAGGTGGCCGTCAGCCTCAACAGCGGCCACGATCTGGACCTGATCGCGCGGCGCAGCGAGCCGACCGCCAAGACCGGAACCAACGATGCGCTGGCGCTGCAGGTGATGCGGATGGTCGATCAGGCCTGCGCCGAAGCCGGCGTGGCCGCCGCCGCGGTGCAACGCGCCGGCGTCTCGTCCTGCGGACCCTTCGTCATGCGCGACGGACTGCTCGAAGTCGCCGCGCCCAACATCTGCGGCGGCATGGCCGGCCCGTCGCGCGGCTTGCCCAACGAATGGCGAACCGCCTTGCTGGAGCAGCCCTTGCGCCAGCGCTTCACCGAGGTGCGGGTCGAGAACGACTGCGTCGCCGCACTGGAAGCTGAACGGCGCTGGGGCGCGTTGAAGGGAATCGACCACTGTGCCTACGTCACCTGGAGCACCGGCATCGGCATGGGCTTGTGCGTCGACGGGCGGGTGTTGCGGGGCAAGAACGGCAACGCCGGCCATGCCGGCCACATGTTCGTCTCGGACGACGATACGGCGTTGTGCGGGTGCGGCAATCTCGGCGACGTCGAAGCGCTGATCGCCGGCAATGCCATCGCGCGCCGGTTCGGGCTCGACGCCGCGAACCTGATGCTGCAAGCCGAAGCTGGCGAGCCTCGATCGCTGGCGCTGGTGGAAAGCCTCTGCCGTGTCATGGGTCGCGCGCTCTACAACCTGGTGGTTGCGCTCGATCTGCAGCGGATCAGCCTGGGTGGCAGCGTGTTCTGGCATCACCGCGACTTCCTGCTGCCGCGGCTGGAGGCGGAGATCCGCGGCAAGCTGGGCGCCTTGACCGACGGCTGCGATCTGGCGCCGGCCGGCCTGGGCGACCGCGTGGGCGACTACGCGGCGCTGTCGCTGATTGGCTGATCGCCCGGGAACAGGCGGCGCTGGACCGCGGCGATGCGGGCTTGCTGGATCAGCTCGCCGATCTTCGGACCCTCGGCGCCGGCTGCACGCGCCGCTTCGGCGATTTCCGGGGTGGCAACCTCCTGTGCCGCCGCCAGCGCAGCCAGCAGGCGCGGACGCTGCGGATAGGGCTGCTCCTGCAGACCGCCGCGCCCGCGCGCATCGCACTCGCAGGCCAGCAGCGCCTGGTCGAAGCGCTGGGGCTTGCGAAACGCGTCGCAGCGCTCCAGCAGCCGCACCAGGGCAGCGGCGCCAAACTCCGCACTGCGATGGATGTTGCCGTGCTCCCGGGCCACCACCTCGGCCAGCTCACGGCACTCGTTCGGCACGCGCAGGCGGTTCGCCAGTGACAGCAGCAGCCTGGCGCTGCGCTGCTCGTGGCCGATGTGCCTGGGCAGGAGCTCGGCCGGCGTGGTGCCTTTGCCCAGGTCGTGGGTGAGGCAGGCGAAGCGAACTTCGAGCGACGCGCCCAGCCGGGCGCTCATGTCCAGCACCATCATCAAGTGCACCCCGGTATCGACTTCGGGGTGGTATTGCGCGCGCTGCGGAACGCCCCACAGCCGATTCACTTCCGGCAGCAACTTCTCCAGCGCCCCGCATTCGCGCAGCAGCTCGAACATCCGTGACGGAGTCGCCTCCATCAAGCCCCGGGACGTTTCCTGCCAGACCCGTTCCGGCACCAGGTGGTCGACTTCGCCGTCCCGCACCATGGCGCGCATCAGCTGCAAGGTCTCGGGCGCGAGGCTGAAGTCGGCGAATCGCGCGGCGAAGCGCGCCACCCGCAGGATCCGCACCGGATCCTCGCGGAAGGCGTCGGTCACGTGCCGCAGCACCCGCTGCGAAAGATCGCGCCGGCCGTGGAAAGGGTCAATCAACACGCCTTCAGGATCCTGCGCGATCGCATTGATGGTCAGGTCGCGCCGCGCCAGGTCTTCCTCGAGCGTGACGCCGGGGTCGGCATGGATGGCGAAGCCCCGGTAACCGCGCGCGGTCTTGCGTTCGGTCCGGGCCAGCGCGTATTCCTCTTTGGTGCGGGGATGCAGGAAGACCGGAAAATCCTTGCCCACCGGCAGGTAGCCCTGGCCGATCATCGCCTCCGGCGTGGCGCCGACCACGACCCAGTCACGGTCGTTCACAGGCCGGCCCAGCAAGGCATCCCGTACCGCGCCGCCCACCATGTAGATCTGCATGGCGGCAGTTTACGGTGCCGCCCCGGGCGGCGACGCTAGCGCGATTTGCGGTACGGCTCTTCGAAGTCGAGGAAGTCGCACTCCGCCAGCGCGTCGTCGATCCATGCCTTGACGCCGGGCAAGGCGTTGACCCGCGCGATGTAATCGGTGACCTGCTGCGGAACCGGCAGCGAGTAAGTCCTGATCCGAAGGCCGACTGGCGCGAAGAATGCATCGGCGGAGCAGAACTGGCCGAACAGCATCGGCCCCGCATGCTGTTGCAGGAGGCCGCTCCACATCGAGACGATGCGTTGCACGTCGACCTGCACGGCGGGCTGCTCGCGCCAGACCTTGGCGCCGACCTCGGGCAGCGACGCTTCGACATTCATGGGGCAGTGGCTGCGCAGGGCCGAGAAGCCGGAATGCATCTCGGCGCAGATGCTGCGCGCCCGGGCCCGGGCTTGTGCATCGGTCGGCCAGACGCCCTTGCCCGGATATTTTTCCGCCAGGGTTTCGGCGATCGCCAGGGGGGCCCAGACGGCGAATCCGTCATCCACCAGCACCGGCACCTTGCCGACCGGGTTGACGTCGGCCATCGATCGCTTGAAGGAAGAGTCGGCATCGAAGGAGTCGAAGCGGACCCTGCCCTCCTCGAACGGAATCTGCAGCTGCCTGAGCAGGACCCAGGGCCGCATCGACCAGGACGAGTAGTTCTTGTTGCCGATATAGAGCTTGAGCATCGGACCTCCGGACGTTCACGCCGATGCTAACGGGCCGGCCACCCAGGATTGATGCAAAAGACCGGCGCGATTGGATGCCCCGGCTCCGGTGGCACGGCCGCGGCTGGGGTGGCCGGGAGTTCAGGGAATGTCGCGGTTCGGCTCGGGCTGGCTGGCCTCGCGTGGCCCCACCTTGCCCAGCCTGGCCTTGAGCGACTGCGGCTGCCCGGTGAGGATCGCCGCATACGCCGTTGTGTTGGACAGCACCTTTTTCACATAGTCGCGCGTTTCGTTGAAGGGCACGTTCTCGGCCCAGGCGGCTGCTTCCATCACCGGCCCGTTGCGCCACGCGCGCGGCCGACCGGGGCCGGCGTTGTACGCCGCGGCCGCCATCGGCATCGAGCCGCTGAAGTCCTCCAGCACCAGCTTGAGGTAGCCGGTGCCGATCGCGATATTGGTCTCGCGGTTGTTGATCTGGTCATCCTTGAAGTCGCTGATGCCGATCTTGCGCGCCGTCCAGCGGGCCGTGGCGGGCATGACCTGCATCAGACCTGACGCACCGACATGCGAGCGCGCGTCCATGATGAAGCGGCTCTCCTGCCGGATCAGCCCGTACACATACGCCGGATCCAGGTTGATCTCGCGGGCCCGGCGGGTGACCGACTCCCGAAAAGGCATCGGAAATCGCTGTTCGAGATCGATCTCGGTGCGGGTGCGTTCACTGGTGTTGATGCAGCGGTCCCAGAGCTCGCGGTCGCACGCCAGCTGGGCGGCTGCCAGCAGTTCGCGGTCGGTCATGCCGCCGGGCTTGGCCAGGTTGGTGGCGTAATTCCATTCACGCACGCCGTCGGCCCGCAGACCCAGCAGGATGGCGTAGATGCCGCGCTGCAGGCTCAGGTTCTGCCGCGCCGCTTCTTTTTCCTGATCGCTCAGCGGTGCCGGCCGCTGCGGCACAACGATCTTCTGGCCCAGTTCCTCGAGCGCGAGCTGCTCGTAGAAACCACGCACCGAAGCGATCGATTCCAGCAGGCGCTGGGCCTCGGCGCGCTGGGCTTCGCTGTTGCCCAAACCCAGCAGCGCGCGTGCTTTCCAGTAGACCCAGGTCGGGTCCTTGCGTGCCTCGTCGCTCATGGCGTTGACGGCCTGCAGCACCAGCGGCCATTGCGGGCCCGCCGTGGAACGCAATGCGGCGCGCGTTTTCCAGGCCAGCATCTCGTCGCTCAGGTCGCTGTCACGCGTGACCTTGGCGAAGTACTCCAGCGCGTCCGGCCTGAGTTTTCCGGCCGACTGCCGGCCGATGACGCCCCAGACCCAGTTGCGCTCCTCCGCCGACAGCTGGGGGGCCCATTTGCCTTCAAGCAGGACTGCAGCGCCCTCGATGTCGGTGGTCGCCAGCTTCACCAGGGCCAGCGTGATCAGCTCCCGGCGCGACTTGGAGATTGCGAGCACGCTGCTGGTCAGGAACTTCGACGGGCTGTTGTTCATGTCGTTGAGCAGGTTCATCGACTTCGGCGCCGCGATTTCGACCGCCGCTGCCGCCGCGCGTGGCCGGTTGGCCTCGATCGACAGCCGGGCCTTGCGCCAGGCGTCGTTCAACGACAGGCTGCGACTGCCATGGCCATCGGCCATCAGCGTGCGCGCTGCCAGCGTGCAGCCGTCATCCGCTTCGCGCTGCGCGAACCAGTTGCGTCGGACCTCGTCGGCCAGGTTGGCCGGAGCCGATGTGCCGTCGCGCAGATGCTGGGTGAGCAGGCCATAGCAACGAACCTCGCGATCGTCGTTCATCCGGTAACGCGGGTGTTCCGTCGCGAAAGTCGTCCAGTCGCGCCGTTGCCCCAGCACCAGCAGCCAGTCGTTGCGCATCCGGTCTTCCTGGTAGCTGCCGGCGTAGCGGCTCATGAAGTCCTGCACTTCCTGCGGACTGGCGACATCGAGGCGGGCTCGCAGTTCCCAGTAGGCTGCCCACGGCTCCAGGGCGTGGCCGCGGGCTGCTGGCAGGAGCTGGGTCAGGCGTGCCCGGTTTCCCTGCCGGAAGGCCTGGCTCATTTCCAGGATGATCTCGTCGCGGGACTGGGCTGGGGCCTGCCAGCTCAGCGTCACCGCGAACAGTGCCAAAATCGTTCGTAACTTCATCGGGGGATTATGGACAAGGCGGAGGAAAAAAGGGCTTTGCGCAAGCAGCTCGTCGAGCAGCGGCTGAGCCTGCCCGACCGCGAGCAACGGTGCGACCTGCTGCAGCGGGTGATGCGGATCTGGCTGGTGAACCGTCCCGACACCGTGATCGGCGCCTACTGGCCGATCAAGGGCGAGTTCGATCCGTTGCCGGCCCTGCACCGCTGGAAGGAGGACGGCGAACTGGTGGACGAGCCGCAACTGCGGCGCATCGGCCTGCCGGTGGTCGACAAGATGCACAAGACGCTCAAGTTCCACGCCTGGCACCCGGGCTGCCCGATGGAGGAGGACGCTTACGGCATCCCGAAACCCAAGGACACGGAGGTGATCGTGCCGACCCTGCTGTTCGTTCCTTGCGTCGGTTACGGGCCCGGCGGATTCCGTCTTGGCTATGGCGGTGGCTTCTACGATCGCACCCTGGCGTCGTTGCTGCCGCGGCCGTTCACGGTGGGCTTGGGGTTCACCAACGGTTTCGTGGGTGACCTGGAACCCGAGCCGCACGACGTGCCGCTGGACGCCATCATCAATGACAACGGCGAGGTCTGGCCGATGCCGGAGCGTCAGTCGCGCTGAGCGACACGATCGATGTCCGGCACTTCGCCGATGGACGCCCGGGTCGCCTTGGCCTGCGCCTTGAGCCAGTCGCAGAAGGCCTCGATCTCGGCGCGCTGCGCGCTGCGCGGACCGACGATCAGCCAATAGGCATGGGGGGACTCCATCCGCAGGCCGGGCAGCGGCTCCACCAGGTCGCCGTTGGCGAGGCTCTCGGCCACCATCGGCAGGCGCGCCAGCACCACGCCTTGCCCGGCCAGCGCGGCCTGCACCATCTGGTAGGCGTAGTTGAACTGGAGCCAGCGCAGGGGCACCAGCTTCGATTGCCGTTGCTCATCGAACCAGCGGCGCCAGGTCAGCCATTCGAGATGCGACCGGTGAGCGTCGCCGGCCTCCAGCCGGCCGCCTCGTAGTGGCAGCGGATTTCGCACGGCCCCGCGCTGGCCAGCAGGTCGCAACAGTGGCGGGCGAAGTGGGAAAGGGCCATGGACGCGACCGATATCAGCGGACCGCGATAATTCCACGATGGCGCGCCCCAGGTCCTCCCAGCATGAACTCCGGCGGGAG
>JAJAZH010000174.1 GCA_026785815.1 Ramlibacter sp.
CTTCAGGCGGGACGGATCGGCCACAGTCTCGGCGGGGGCGCCGAACGCCGCTGCCACTGCGGAAAAGTCGCGCTGCTCGCCACCGAGCCGGGCCTGGAATTCGTTCGCTGCCGCGGCGGCGCCGTCGGGATAGACCCGCAGCACGGCTTCCTTCACAGCTTGCCAGCCGCCGTTGTCCAGGACCACGGTGAAGATCGGCAGCCGGTATTGCTGGGCCACTGAATAGACCGCCGTCGGGTTCGAGAAGTGGAAGCCGCCGTCGCCGACAAACTGAACGACCCGCACTTGCGGCCGCGCAAGCTTCGCCCCCAGGGCCATCCCGCCGCCGAATCCAAGGCCCCCGCCCGCCAGGCCGATGTAGCTTTGCGGCCGCGTGCGCTGCACCTGGTTCAGCACGGACAGGCTGTTGCGGATCGCTTCGTTGACGACGATATCGTCGGGTCGAAGCACTTCGTTGACGCAGGCGCAGAGGAAATCGGGGGCGATGGCGCCGGTGCTGCCGACGGTGGCGCCAGCGTCGGCGATCCGGCGGCAACGCAGTTCGCGCTGCGGCGCCCAGCTGGCGATGCGCTCGGCCGCCCGTTGGCGGAAGCCGTCGTCGGCGCCGGCCCGCACCAGCTCCAGCACCTGCCCGAGCACAGTGCCGCAGTCACCCTCGATGCGCAGGTCGGTCGGGAAGCCCCACATCGGAAAATCCTTCTTCACGGCGTCGACATCGACGTGAATCCAGGGCAAGTCGGGACGGTCAGCGACGGACTGCGGCAGCCATGGCACATCCACGTCCAGCAGCAGCCCGAGGTCGGCATCGGCGATGGCGCTGGCGGGATCGAATCCGGTAAAGCACGGGGAATCGTGCGGAATATTCAGGGTGAGCGGGCTGAACTCAACCACGCGAATTGCGCATTCCTGGGCCAGCGCATCCAGGACGGCAACGCTCTGCGGCTTGCGGCCAAGGTAGGAGGTGATCGCGACCGGGTTGCGCGCCGCAAGCAGGCGATGCGCGATCTGCTGGGCGACACTGTTGTCGACGCCGCCTGCTGCGACCGCCCCGTAGCGCGACTGCGGAAAAGGACGGATTGCCTCCTGGGCCCAATCCTGCGCCAGCGTTTCTCTTGGCAGGGTCATGAAGACCGGACCCGGCGGGTCGCTCTGCATCAGGGTGTGGCCCCGGCGCAGGGCCTCTTTGGCCACCACGCCCGAAGGCAGGTTGTATTCCCACTTCACATAAGGCCGCACCAGGCTGCCGATGTCGTACGGGTCCTGCACGAAGTGCACGTAGTTGTCGCGCGATCCGGGCAACTCGCCGTGGATCGTGAAGGGCGCCTTGCCGGCCATCAGGAACACCGGCAGCCGGGCCCGGAACAAGTTGTGCAGGCCCATGCTGGAATTCGCGGTGCCGGCGTCGACGTGGACCAGCACCACCTGGCCGCGACCGGTCAGCGCGGCATAGCCGCCCGCCATATGCACGGCCACGCTCTCGTGCGGGCAGAGCACCATCGCCGGATGCGCGCGGCCGTCCCGGTCCCACTCGGCGAGCGATTCGATCAGCGAGACATGGTCGGTGCCCAGATTGGCAAACACATGGTCGATGCCGATGTCGACCAATCCTTCGAGAAAGTAATGCGCGGTCGAATGCGAAGCCATGGCCCGATTCTGCCGCCACTTTGCTAGGCCTGGATGACCTCGCCGCGCAGCGAATGCGGATTCGCCTCGGTGATGCGGATGTCCACCATCTGTCCCGCCAGCGTCGGTGCAGCCTTGAAATTGACCACGCGGTTGCACTCGGTTCTCCCGGCCAGCTCCGCCGGGTCCTTGCGCGAAGGCCCTTCGACCAGGATCCGCTGCACGGTGCCGAGCCGCGCCGCACTGATGCGGCGCACGTTGTCCTCGACCGCCACTTGCAGCTGCTGCAGACGCCTGAGCTTGACGGGGTGCGGCGTGTCGTCATGCAGCGCCGCTGCCGGCGTCCCCGGCCGCGGACTGAAGAGGAACGAAAAGCTGCTGTCGAATCCGACCTCGTCGATCAGCTTCATCGTGCGGGCGAAATCCTCGTCGGTCTCGCCGGGAAAACCGACGATGAAATCGCTGGAAATCGCCAGTTCTGGCCGGATCGCGCGCAGCTTGCGGATCGTGCTTTTGTATTCCATCGCGGTGTAGCCGCGCTTCATCGCCATCAGGATCCGGTCGCTGCCGTGCTGCACCGGCAAATGCAGGTGGCTTGCCAGCTTCGGCACCTTGTCGTAGGCCATCACCAGCCGCGCGGTGAACTCGTTCGGATGGCTGGTGGTGTAGCGGATGCGCTCGATGCCAGGGATCTCGGCCACGTATTCGAGCAGCAGCGCGAAGTCGGCGATCTCGCTGGTGTCGCCCATCAGGCCGCGGTACGCATTGACGTTCTGCCCGAGCAACGTCACTTCCTTCACCCCCTGCCCGGCCAGGCCGGCCACTTCCACCAGCACATCGTCGAACGGCCGGGAGATTTCCTCACCGCGCGTGTACGGCACAACGCAGTAGCTGCAGTACTTGCTGCAGCCTTCCATGATGCTGACGAAAGCGGTGCAGCCGTCGACCTGCGCCGGCGGCAGGCGGTCGAATTTCTCGATCTCGGGAAAGCTGATGTCGACCTGGGGCCGGTCCTGCCGCTCTCGCGCGTCCAGCAACTCGGGTAGTCGGTGCAGGGTCTGCGGGCCGAACACCACGTCGACAAAGGGCGCGCGCGCGATGATCGCTGCGCCTTCCTGGCTGGCGACGCAGCCACCGACTCCGATCCGCACGCCCTTGCGCTTGAGGTGTTTGACGCGGCCGAGGTCGGAGAACACCTTCTCCTGCGCCTTTTCGCGGACCGAGCAGGTGTTGAAGAGGATCAGGTCGGCCTGCTCGACGTCCTGCGTCGTCTCGTAGCCCTGCGCCGCGCGCATCACGTCAGCCATCTTGTCCGAGTCGTACTCGTTCATTTGGCAGCCGAAGGTCTTGATAAAGACTTTCTTGTTCATGGCCTGGCCCGGATCAGCGGCGGGTTCCGAAAATCAGCGTCAGCAGCTGGTTGAAGGCCTGGATACCGCTGGGAGTGTTGGCTGAAGCCAGTTTCTCGTACTCCTCAGGTGTCAGGATCCAGACCTCGTGTACCAGGCCGGACGAGTCGCGGCGATAGACCACTGGCAGGTTCTGGCCCACCACCGTGCCCGAAAGCACCAGCATGTTGTTGAGGCTCCGGATCCGGGAGCCGGGAGAAAGCCGGTCGGGCTTGCCGTCCAGCGTGACGATCGGGGGCGCGGTCACGACCAGGCGCGCCGGCACGACGTCCTTCGGTGTCTCGCGGATGATCCCCTGCGCTGAAACGTCGGGCGAAGTCAAGGAGAAGAGACCAGCCAGGGCGGCGCATGCAAGCAGCGCGGCCCCGACCCGGCTTTCGAAGCAGCGTTTCATGGTGTCCATCCAGAGGCTGTGAAAGGGAGGCGCCAGGACTCGTGCCAGGCGCCTGCAGGTGGATTCGAGTGTAGCAAAGGCCCCTCTGCAAGCCAGTGGCGGCAACGGATGCGGCCCGAATGACAACACCGCCCCAATCTTTGCGACTTCGACCTTGCCTCACTGCTGAGACTGGTTAAGAATTCCGCTCTCCACCACGCGCCCAGTCGCAAAACACGACTTCTCCACCGCCGCACCGAGGCTATCGCTTGAGCACTTTCCCGCCAGAAAAAGAAGTTCCACTTGTGCTGCGGGCCGACCGGCAATTGAGTCAGAACCCGGATCCCGCTGCGCGACCGAGGGCTGGCGCGCAAGCGCGGCCGGATCGCCGGCTGCAGGCCGGAGATGGAAACAGCGGGCGCGCCTCCGGATTCGACGGTTTGATCGATCCGGCCACGGCGATCAGCCTGGGGATGACAGGTGTTGCGCTGGTGACGGGCTTCGGCTGGTTCCTGGAGCGGCGCCGGCGGATCGAATGGCGCGCTGCAAACCAAGCCCCGACGCCGGCGGCCTCCATCGACTCCGAACCATCCGAGTTCAAGTCCGTGTCCGGCCCGATGGAACGGAACGCCACCGTGCTCCTGAGCGTTTCAGGCAAGACCCGGCTGATCGCGTTGATGATGGGGATGCGACTGGTCGCTGGCGGAATCGCGATCCTCGCCGCCATCGCGGTGGTCGTTTTCTGGTCGATCGAATCGACCGAGCCGGGAGCCCGGGACATGGGCTTGACGTGGAACCTGCTGGCCGCGTTGCTTGCGGGCTGGGCTGGTTTCTGGGGTTTTGGCTGGCTTGCCAACCGGCTTCATCGGGCGACCTTCAACCGCGTTCATCCGAAGTTCGACACCTGAGGCGGCCCCGCAGCAACAGCGGTGCGCCCTCAGGTGAAATGACACGGTCGATTCGAAGTTGCGGGTCGAGGGGAACTGACGCCCAGCACCTTGAGGGCTGCATCGATCTCGGCAATTTCGTTGCCGAAGTCCAGCACCGAGGGTGGACCGCCTTCTTCCTGGGACGTGTCGGTCAACGCTTGCCTGGCGGTGAGCAAGGCCGATTGCAGCCGGTAAATGTCAGCCAGGCTGAGGGAGGTGGGTGGAACGGATCCCATTGCTCTTTTTACCTCCGATCCTGCGATTTGCGAAGACCCTGGCGCAGTCGACAAGGAAAAAGGCCAGCGGCGATCGAGCGGCTGGCCTTGCGGGATTTGGTGGCGCTTCACGGATTCGAACCGCGGACCTGTGGATTATGATTCCATCGCTCTAACCGACTGAGCTAAAGCGCCAAAGCCCTCCATTATATCGCAGCGCCTGGCTGCGCTGTCCAGTCCGAAGGCGCGCAGAGGCGGCCCTAGCGGTGCCTGAACTGGGGTTTGCGTTTGTTGACGAACGCGTCCATTCCTTCCTTCTGGTCTTCGGTGGCGAAGGTGGCGTGGAACAGGCGGCGCTCGAACATGACGCCGTCGCTCAACCCGGTCTCGAACGAGCGGTTGATCGACTCCTTTGCCGCCAGCACCGAGATCCGGGAGTAGTCGCAGATCGTCAGCGCGGCGCCGAGGGCTTCGTCCATCAGCTTGTCCAACGCCACCACGCGGCTCACCAGTCCGGCCCGCTCGGCTTCGGCGGCATCCATCATCCGCGCGGTCAGCGTCATGTCCATGGCCTTGGATTTTCCCACCGCGCGGGGCAGCCGCTGGGTGCCGCCGGCGCCGGGAATGATCCCGAGCTTGATCTCTGGCTGGCCGAAACGGGCGTTGTCAGCGGCGATGATGAAATCGCACGTCATTGCCAGCTCGCAGCCGCCACCCAGCGCGAATCCGCTCACGGCCGCGATCACTGGCTTGCGGATGCTGCGGATCGTTTCCCAGTTGCGGGTGATGTAGTCGCCCTTGTACACATCGGCGAAA
Organism: Ramlibacter sp.; assembly: GCA_026785815.1. Classification (GTDB taxonomy): domain Bacteria; phylum Pseudomonadota; class Gammaproteobacteria; order Burkholderiales; family Burkholderiaceae_C; genus Ramlibacter. The sequence continues at coordinate 5,366 of JAJAZH010000174.1, forward strand.
CTGTAGCTGGCCATCGCGCCGATGTCGGCCCCGGCCGCGAAGGCCTTCTCGCTGCCGGTCAGGATGATGCAGCCGATCGCGTCGTCGGCGTCGAACGCTTTCAACGCAACGCCGAGCTCGTCCATCAGGTCGTTGCTGAGCGCGTTGAGTTGCTTGGGACGGTTGAGCGTGACCACCCCGACCTTGCCCGCTTCGGTGCGCACCTCGATGTTTTGATAGGCCACGGCCGGTCTCCTGTGTTGCAACGCGCCGACTATAACCAAGCCTGTGCGGTCACCGACAGCGCGTTTTTTGCCAGTGGTAGAGTGCCGCCCAGGAGACTCCCATGACTGAACCAGCCGTGCTGTATTCCACCGAGGGTGCGGTGGCGCTGATCACGCTCAACCGGCCGCAGGCCTTGAACAGCTTCACGCGCCAGATGCACCGTGAGCTGTGGCAGGCGTTCGATCGCATCGAGTCCGACAAATCGGTGCGCGCTTGCGTGATCACCGGGGCCGGCCGCGGTTTCTGCGCCGGCGCGGACCTGGCGGAGTTCGACTTCGAGCCCGGGCCCGACCTGATCCGCCGCGCCGACCCCGGCCCGGTGATCGACCAGGCCTTCAACCCCACGGTGCGCAAACTGCAAGCGCTGCGGGTCCCCACTGTGGCCGCGGTCAACGGCGTCGCAGCCGGCGCGGGAGCGTCGCTGGCAATGACCTGCGACCTGGCGGTCGCTGCGGCCAGCGCCACGTTCATCCAGGCCTTCAGCCGGATCGGCCTGGTGCCGGACGCCGGCGGTAGCTGGTTCCTGGTCAAGCGGCTGGGGCTGGCGCGTGCGCTCGGCGCGGCGATGCTGGGCGACAAGATGACCGCTGCCGAGGCCAGGGAACAGGGAATGATCTGGGACCTGGCGCCGGAAGGCGAAGACTGTGTCCAGCGAGCCCTCAAGCTTGCGACGCGGCTGGCGGAGCTGCCGACCCAGGCCCTGGTTGCAACCCGGCATCTGCTGCGCGCGGCCGCGTCGAACGACCTCGACCGCCAGCTCGATGCCGAACGCGACACCCAGTCTGCGCTGGGCAAGACCCACGACTACATCGAAGGCGTGACCGCATTCCGGGAAAAACGGCCGCCGAAGTTCACGGGCGAGTGAAGGTGGCCGACATGCGCCATGACGATCTCGCCGCGAAGGTCGGGGCGACCATGTTCGCCGCGGACCGCGCCAGCAAGGACCTGCTACAGATGCAGCTGGTGCAGTGCCAGCCCGGCCGCGCCGTGATGCGCATGGCGGTGCGCGAGGACATGCTCAACGGGCACCGGATCTGCCATGGCGGGTTGATCTTCACGCTGGCCGATTCGACGTTTGCTTTCGCGTGCAACAGCCGCAACCTGGCGACGGTCGCTGCCGGCGCCAGCATTGAATTCCTGCGGCCGGCCGCACTGGGCGATGTCCTGACCTGCGAGGGAGTCGAACAGGTCTTGCAGGGGCGCCACGGGATCTACGACATGACAGTCACCAATCAACGCGGCGAGACCGTGGCCTTGTTCCGCGGCAAGAGCGCGCAGATCAAAGGCGCCGTGCTGCCTGAGGAAGACGAAAAGTGACGGGCTTCGCGCTGGAGCCGATCGAGAAGGCGAGCGTTGACGAGCTGCGTGCATTGCAGCTGAAGCGGCTGCGGGCCACCCTTGACCATGCCTATGCCAATTCACCGGTGTACCGCGCCAAGTTCGACGCCGCTGGCGTCCATCCCGGCGATTGCCGCTCGCTGTCCGATCTCGCGAAGTTCCCACTCACCAGCAAGAACGATCTGCGCGACAGTTATCCGTTCGGCATGTTTGCCGTGGCGCGGGAACAGTGCGCGCGCATCCATGCGTCGAGCGGCACCACCGGCAAGGCCACGGTGGTGGGCTACACCCGCAACGATCTCGAGGTCTGGTCGCTGGTGATGGCGCGCAGTATCCGCGCCAGCGGAGCGCACCCTGGTGACCTGGTGCACGTGAGCTATGGCTACGGCCTGTTCACCGGCGGCCTTGGCGCCCATTACGGCGCCGAGAAACTTGGATTGACGGTGGTTCCTTTCGGCGGCGGCCAGACCGAGCGCCAGGTCCAGCTGATCAACGACTTCCGCCCCGACATCATCATGGTGACTCCGAGCTACATGCTCGCAATCGCGGACGAATTCGAGCGCCAGGGGCTCGATCCGGCGCAGTCCAGCCTGCGCCTGGGAATCTTCGGCGCCGAGCCCTGGACCAACGACATGCGGCGCGCCATCGAGCAGCGCGTGGGGCTGGACGCGGTCGACATCTATGGCCTGTCCGAGGTGATGGGTCCCGGAGTCGCCAATGAGTGCATCGAAACCAAGGACGGACCGACGATCTGGGAAGACCACTTCTACCCCGAGATCATCGATCCCGACAGCGGTAAGCCGGTTGCGGACGGCGAGTTCGGCGAACTGGTTTTCACCAGCCTGACCAAGGAGGCGTTGCCGATCATCCGCTACCGCACGCGCGACCTGACGCGGCTGCTGCCGGGCACCGCCCGCACCATGCGGCGAATGGAAAAGATCACCGGCCGCAGCGACGACATGATGATCGTGCGCGGCGTGAACGTGTTCCCCAGCCAGATCGAGGAGCTGATCCTGA
>JAJAZH010000175.1 GCA_026785815.1 Ramlibacter sp.
CCGGCGGCCGCGCCGCCGGCGCCGATCAGCAGCAGGTCGCGGCCGGCCAGCGCGACGCCGGCGTTGTGCTGGATGTCGCGCACCAGCCCGACGCCGTCGTGGTTGGTGAAGCTGCCGTCTTCGGCGGCGATCACCGCGCGCTTGAGATGGTCGCTGATGCTGGCGTACGGCACCCACTGCTGGCGCCAGCGCAAGCGCCGTGTTTCGCTGACGATGCGCCAGGCTTCGGAGCGCTGGAAGCTGGTCGACTGCGGATCGATCACGGCCATCGCGGCGATCCGCACCACGAAAAAAAGCTGGAGCGCGAGCGCCGCCAACAGCACCAGCAGGATCCAGCGCAGCAAGCCCTTCATCGCTCTCAGCGCAGCCGCTCGCGCAGTTCGGACAGGACTTGGGCCGAAGGCGGCCGCACGCCGCGAAACACCAGGAACGCTTCGGCGGCCTGCTCCACCAGCATGCCCAGGCCGTCGCGCGGCACGGCACCGTGGCTGCGGGCCCATTCGATGAAACTGTTGGCGGCCGGTCCGTACATCATGTCGCACGCCAGCGTGCCAGGCCTGAGCACGGTGTGCGGCACCGGAACCGCAGCGCCGCTCAGGCTGCTGGCGGTGGCGTTGACGACGATGTCGAAAGCGCCCTGGACGTCGGCGAGCGCCGCTGCCGCCAGTTCCACCCCGTGTCGCGACGCCAGCGTGGCGTGGCGACGTACCAGCGCCTCGGCCTTGTCGGGGCTGCGGTTGACCACCAGGATGCGGCGCGGCGCGGCTTCGATCAGAGGTCCCAGCACTCCGGCGGCCGCGCCGCCGGCGCCGATCAGCAGCAGGTCGCGGCCGGCCAGCGCGACGCCGGCGTTGTGCTGGATGTCGCTCACCAGCCCGACGCCGTCGGTGTTGTCGGCGTACACAGCCGCCGCGCCGTCGAAGCGCAGGGTATTGCAGGCCTGCGCCAGGCCGGCGCGCGCCGTCAACGCGGTGGCCAGTGGAGCCGCCTGGAACTTGAATGGGACCGTGATGTTGCAGCCTTTGCCGCCCGCCAACCGGAAGGCTCGCAGCCCGTCCACGAAGCCGTCGAGCGCGATCTGGCGCCTGCCATAAGACAGCTGCTGGCCGGTGAGCTGCGCGAAGCGCGCGTGGATCCAAGGCGACTGGCTGTGCTGCACCGGGTTGCCAATGACACAGTAGTCGTCCATCAGCGGTTGGTCAGCTTGGTTTCCAGCGTTTCGTCACGGGTGAAGCGAAAGCGCGAGACCACGACGATCTGGTCGGCCTTGCGCCGCATCGCGTCGCTGAAGCTCCCGAACGGGCCGGCGGCGCGGGCGATGGCCTGGGCCCGGCGGTCGAGCGTGAGGTTGCCGGACGTTTCCACCACTTCGGTTCCGATCACCTTGCCGTCGAAATTGACGGTGACGATCATGGTCAACTCTCCATACAGCTTCTGACCGGCGAGTTCGGGAAAATTCTGGGTGCCGCGGTCCTCGATCTTGCGACGCAGGCCGTCGTAATAGATCGCGTACACCTCTTCGCGCGTGGCGGGGCTGATGTAGCGCTTCTTGGGCCGGGCGTTTTCCTCGTTGATGCGGCGTTCGATCTCGGCCAGCAGCTTGACCAGCTGTCGCCGCTTGTCCTCCCGCGCCATGGCGTCCGGGTTGCTCTTGGACTCCTGCGGATCGGGCGGCGGCATTGCCGACAGCATCCGGCGGACCTGCGCCAGCATCACCATCTGCTGGTCCTGCATCGAATCGATCTTTTTCTGCGCCTCTTCGGCGGCGTCGCCCAGTTCGGACAGCGCCGAGGGCGGCAACGGAGAAGTGGCGCGACCCTTGGCTGCTTCGCCGCCACCGGCCAGCGAGGCCTGGGCGATGGCCTGCGCTTTTTCGGGTTTTTCGTTGCTGCTGGAGTTGACCAGGATCACTTCGAGCGGCGTGTCGTGGAACACCCGGTTGAAGCTTTCGGGGTCAACGAACCGGACCGTCAGCATGACGGCATGGACAGCAAAAGAGGCGCCGAGCGCAATCTGCAGGGTACTGAAGGAACGCAGGTTCACGGAGTTGAATTATCGCTCTCCCCCTCGGTCACATCCACCGCAATCGTGATCGGTCCGGCCGCCGGCTCGTCCTCTGTCTCTTCTTGCGCAACATCCGGCTGCGGTTCGGCGTCAAGGCGCTCGATCACTGTGCCATGCACGTCCAGCGTGATCTCGTCGATCTGGCCCAGCCGCAACCGCACCCGGGCGCCGCGCGGCAGGTCGTTGCCGCCCAACACTCCCAGCACCAGCGGGATCTCGTCGGCGCGCACCAGGCCTTCGCGGAACACCGTGCCTACCAGCTCGGTGATGCCCTGCTGTTCGATGTACTTGAGGGTCCAGAAGCGCTCCATGCCGGCCTGGTAGCCGTTGTACGCGGAGTAGGCGGCGTCGAAGCCGGAGATGATCGAAAACAGCTCGGCGTCCTTGGGCTTGAACGGCGCAGCCAGCGCCGCCGTGCGGCCGTGGCGCGCGGCAGCGATGATCTGCCACTGGTTCACCAGGTCGGTGTAGCGGCGCAGCGGCGAGGTGCTCCACGCGTAGCTTTTCACGCCGAGGCCGGCGTGCGGGAGCGCCTTGGTGCCCATGCGGACCTTCACCCCCGGCGCCATGCTGGCCTGGCTGCGGTAGATGCCTGGAACGCCCAGTTCCGCAAGCCAGCCACCCCAGGTGCTGTTGGCCAGGATCATCGCCTCGGCCACGATCAGGTCGAGCGGCGAGCCGCGCTGGCGGATGCTGATCGCAACCTGTTCATTGCCGGTCGGCTCGGCGCCATCGTTTCCGAAAAAGACCCCCACGCTGTCGCTGCCCCCCGAGGGGGCGTCCGTCCCTTGGGGCGGCCCGGCGGGACGGAGCTTGAAGTTGTAATCGGGCCGCGTGAAATTTTCCGGCTTGCCGCGCACGATCTCGCGCTGCGCCTTCAGGTGCCTGGCCAGCCGGTAGAGGAAGCTGAGCGGCTCGCGCAGCACGCTCGCCGGGTTCGCGTCACCTGGGTGCGCGAAGGCCGGCTGTTCCAGCCATTGCTGCGTCACCACCGAGTCGAGCTGGTCGTGCCGCAGGTTGGCGACGATCGGCACCCGCTCCAGCCGGGTCTGCGACGACTGGACAGCCAGCGTCGCTTCGTCGAACGTGACGTACAGCGACACCGCCGGACAATCGCGGCCTTCCATCAGCGTGTAGGCCTGCACCACATCCTCGGGCAGCATGGTGACCTTGTAGCCCGGCATGTAGACCGTGGACAGCCGCTGGCGCGCCACCTGGTCGATCGCCGCCCCGGGTTGCAGCGCCAGGCCGGGCGCGGCGATGTGGATGCCGACGGTCACGGTGCCGGTTCCGAGCCCCTGCACCGACAGCGCGTCGTCGATCTCGGTGGTGCTCGAGTCGTCGATCTAAAAAGCCTGCACGCTGGCCAGCGGCAACTCGTCCGCGATCGCGGGGGCCTGCATCGGCGCAAAGGCCGTGCCCTTCGGAAAGTTCTCGAACAGGAAACGCTTCCAGTGGAACTGGTAGGGCGAATCGATCGCGCCCGCCCGCTGCAGCAGGTCGAGCGGCGGCAAATGGGTTGCGCGCGACGCTTCGACCACCGCCTTGTACTCGGGCGCGTTTTTGTCCGGCTTGAACAGGATCTTGTACAACTGGTCGCGAATCGCTGGCGGGCAGGTGCCGGCGCCCAGCTCGGTGGCCCAGCCGGTGATCTGCTGCTGCACCTGCTTTTTCTTTTCGATCGCCAGCAGCGCCTGCTGCACCACTTCGGCCGGGGCTTTCCGGAAGCGCCCCTTGCCGGCACGCCGGAAGTAGTGCGGGGCGTCGAACAGCCGGAACAGGGCCCCGGCCTGCTGCTCCAGCGTGGCGTTGGCGCTGAAGTAATCGCGGGCCAGGTCGGCGAATCCGAACTCCTCTTCCGGCGCGAATTCCCATGCCAGTTCCAGCTCGATCCCTTCGGCGGTGGCCTGGGCCTGGCGGATCAGCTCGGAGGGCGAGGGCTTCTCGAACTTGAGCAGCACATTGGCGCCCTTGACCTTGACCCGCTTGCCGCTTTCCAGCTCGATCTGGCTCGACGCTTCGGCCTCGGACAACACCCGCCCGGCCTGGAATTTTCCGGCTTCTTCAAACAATGCAAACATGGCTCGGATTCTCCCATGCGCCCCTGGCCGTGCCGGGGCCGGCAAGGGGTGGCCGGCTAGCGGCGCAAATCCAGGAAGGCAAAGACTTCGTCGATCTGGTCGTCGAAGTCGCTGAGCGCATGGTCGCTGCCTTCGAGCAGGCGGATCCGCGCCCCGGCGTAGCGCCCGGTCATTTCGCGCCAGTCCAGCACCTCGTCGCCCTTGGCGATGACGGCGTAGTACCGGGACGGGTCGGTCAGCGGACCGACCTGAAGGGTGCGAAGTTCGTCGATGAATTCGGGCCGGAACTCGAACTTCTGGTCCGGGTCGTGCCATGTGGCCTGCTCGCCGACGTAGCCGAACAAATCGCGCGCCGGGTCGATCGCCGGGTTGAGCAGCACCGCCTTGCACCCGGTCTGCTGCGCCACATGGGTGGCGTAGAAGCCGCCGAGCGACGAGCCGACCACGGCCATCGCGTCCTTCGGCCATGCCTGCACGCCTTGCAGCAGCAGCTCCATCGACTGCCGCGGCGACGGCGGTAGCTGCGGACACCACCAGGTGACCGACGGATGACACTCTGCGACGCGAGCGGCGAACTGGCGCGCCTTGTTCGATTGCGGCGAAGAACGGAACCCGTGCAGGTAGAGCAGGTGCGAAACAGCCATTCGCGATGGTAGCAATCTCGCCGATCTCCGCGCTTGCGACTAGCCCGGATGGGCGACGCCAAACCGGGGCCAGGCACCTAAGCTCCAGCGCAATTGGAGACCGACCATGACCACCCTCACCTCTGCCCTGAACTTCGGAGCCTTGATCACCTTGTCCTGCTGCAACGCGGTGCTGCAGATTGCGGCTGTGCCGTCCTGCAGTGACTGGGCCGGGTGGGATGCAGCCAGTCAGGCACAGGTCCCGCCGACGGTGCAACCAGGCTCGCAG
>JAJAZH010000176.1 GCA_026785815.1 Ramlibacter sp.
CCGGCCGCCTCCAGCAGGTCCTTGGCTTCATCGCGGCTCAGCGTCGGCAGCGTGCCGGTCAGTACCACGGTCTTGCCAGCCAGAGGCAACACGGGGCGCGCTTGCGGCTCGTTCTCCGGCCAGGTGACGCCGCCGGCGCGCAACTGCTCGACCACCTCGCGGTTGTGTGCCTGCGCGAAGAAGGTGTGGATGCTCTGCGCCACCACTGGTCCGACGTCGGGCACTTCCAGCAGCGCCTCCACGCTCGCATCCATGATCGCGTCCATCTTGCCAAAGTGACGCGCCAGGTCGCGCGCCGTCGCCTCGCCGACGTGGCGAATGCCCAGTCCGTACAGGAAGCGCGGCAGCGTTGCCTGCCTGGAGTGGTCCAGCGCGGCCAGCACGTTCTGGGCCGACTTGTCGGCCATCCGCTCCAGCGCCGTCAGGTTCGCCAGCCCGAGCCGGTACAGGTCGGGCAAGGTGCGGATCACCCCCGCTTCCACCATCTGGTCGACCAGCTTGTCGCCCAGACCTTCGATGTCCATGGCCCGGCGCTGGGCAAAATGCAGGATCGCTTCCTTGCGCTGGGCCGCGCAGAACAGGCCGCCGGTGCAGCGATAGTCGACTTCGCCCTGCTCCCGCACGGCGTCGGAGCCGCACACCGGACATTTTTTCGGCATGGTGAAGACCGGCGCGTCCTGGACCCGCTTGCCCGGCACCACCGCCACCACTTCCGGGATCACATCGCCGGCCCGGCGGACGATCACCGTGTCGCCGACCCGCACATCCTTGCGCCGTGCCTCGTCTTCGTTGTGCAGCGTGGCGTTGGTGACGGTCACACCGCCGACAAACACCGGCGCCAGCTTGGCCACCGGCGTGAGCTTGCCGGTGCGCCCGACCTGGACGTCGATCGCCTCGACGGTCGTGGTCTGCTCCTGCGCCGGGTACTTGTGGGCCACCGCCCAGCGCGGCTCGCGGGTGACGAAGCCGAGCCGCTGCTGCAGCGCGATGCTGTCGACCTTGTAGACCACGCCATCGATGTCGAACGGCAGCTGGTCGCGCTTGCTGCCGATCCGGTCGTAGAAGGCCACCAGGGCCTCGGCGCCGGTTGCCTGCTGGGTGTCCGGGTGCACCGGGAAACCCCAGGAGCGCAGCGTCAGCAAGGCCTCGTAATGCGATTGGAAGGCCGGCCCGCCCTGTTCCGGCGGCGACAGCTCGCCCCAACCGTAAGCAAAGAAGCTGAGCGGCCGCTGGCGCGCGATCGCCGGGTCGAGCTGGCGCACCGCACCGGCAGCCGCGTTGCGCGGATTGACGAAGGTCTTCTCGTTCTTCGCGCCGCTGGCGATCTTGCCGCGCTGCTTGTCGTTCATCGACTCGAAGTCGTCGCGCCGCATGTAGACCTCGCCGCGCACTTCGAGCACGCCGGGACAGTCGGGGGGAAGTTTCAACGGGATCTGCCCGATCTGGCGGATGTTCTGCGTCACTTCCTCGCCGATCTCGCCGTCGCCGCGAGTGGCGGCCTGCACCAGCACGCCGTCCTCATAGCGCAGGTTGATCGCCAGGCCGTCGAATTTCAGTTCCGCCACGTAGTCCACGGATGGATCGGACGGCGCCAGCCCGAGCTCGCGCCGGACCCGAGCGTCGAAGCTGCGCGCGCCGGACGCCTCGGTGTCGGTCTCGGTGCGGATCGACAGCATCGGCACCTGGTGCCGGACCTTGGTGAACCCTTCCAGCGGCTTGCCGCCGACGCGTTGAGTCGGCGAATCGGGCGCAAGCAGTTCCGGATGGTCCGCCTCCAGTTGCTGGAGCTCGCGCAGCAGCCGGTCGTACTCGGCGTCCGGAATCTCCGGCTGGTCCAGCACGTAATACCGGTGGCCGTGGTGATGCAGCAGGTCGCGCAGCGCAGCCACCTGCTGCTGGACCGTCCCGGGCCTGGTCACCCCGCGCACCTTACGAGAACAGTCGCCGTGCCAGCGCCGATCCGGCGGACAGGTCGCGGCCGTCCAGCGTGTCGTACAGCTGCTCGAGGTCGGCGCCGATGCCGTCCAGCGACTCCGGCCGGATCACCTGGCCGTTGTCGTCGGTGATCAGGCCGTCCATCGACGCCGCCAGTGCGATCGCGGTCTCCCGCATCCGCACGAACGGCCGCTCGCTGCGGTCCACCTGCGGCGCGTCCAGGCTGAGCGTCACTTCGCGGATCGCCGACAGCGCCGGGTCCTCGGCCATCGCGGCCTGGGTATCGAAGGTCAGGCCCAGCACCGGCGGCAGCCCGGCGGCCTGCGCCGGCAGCACCATCCGTCCCGGGATGACGCCGGAGACGAAACCCAGCCGCGCGGCGTTCTGCTGCACGTAGCCGGGGCTCCAGGCGGCGTTGCGCGCGCGCAAGGTGAATCCGAGCTGGGCGTCGTGGTCGCCGGCGAACTGGTCCAGCTCGCGCGCCCGCGCCACCTCGTGCAGCATCTCCGGAAAATCGGGTGAGCCGTTGACCGTATCGGCAAATGCCTGCGCCTTCATCACGAACTCGGAATACTCGATCTCGTTGAGCGCGCCGGTACGGTTGGCCATCTGCACGCCAGCCTGGAACGCGCTGTAGCGCTGGCCGGCCTGCGGCGCCTCCCACTGCTCGCTGGCCTCGTTCAGGCCCTCGATCGCGAACGGCTTGCTGCCGGCGCGGCGGGTGGTCGGTATGGCCGCCAGCGCGGCGTCGCCCGACGCCAGCGCCTCCAGCACGATCGGCGCGATCACGTCGATCAGCGCGTCGAGCCCGGGTTTTTTCTCCAGCACCGGCAGCGGCACCGGATCGGTGTCGGTGAACACCGGATCGTTGCGCTCGCCCGGATCGCCGGCTGCGAAAGCTGGCGCAGCCGGCTGGGCCTGCCGAGGTGTGTTGCGGCGCGAACTCCAGGTGTTCCAGGCCACCAACGCCGCCAGCAGCAGACCGCCGATGATGGCCAGCCCAAGGGTGAAGTTGCTCATGCGGCCTCGGCCACCGACACCGCGGAATCCATGTCGACGGCGACGATGCGCGAGACGCCCTGCTCCTGCATCGTGACGCCGATCAGTTGCTCGGCCATCTCCATCGCGATCTTGTTGTGGCTGATGAACATGAACTGGGTCTCGCGGCTCATGCTCGTCACCAGCTTCGAATAGCGCTCGGTGTTGGCGTCGTCCAGCGGCGCGTCGACCTCGTCCAGCAGGCAGAACGGCGCCGGGTTCAACTGGAAGATCGCGAACACCAGAGCGATCGCGGTCAGCGCTTTCTCGCCGCCGGACAGCAGATGGATGGTCTGGTTCTTCTTGCCCGGCGGCTGCGCCAGCACCTGGACACCGGAGTCGAGGATCTCCTCGCCGGTCATCACCAGGCTGGCGTTGCCGCCGCCGAACAGCTCGGGGAACATGCGGCCGAAGTGCTGGTTGACGCTGTTGAAGGTGCCCGAAAGCAGCTCGCGGGTTTCGGCGTCGATCTTGCGGATGGCGTCTTCCAGCGTGCTCATCGCCTCGTTCAGGTCGGCCGACTGGGCGTCCAGGAACTGCTTGCGCTCGCGCGCAGTCGTCAATTCTTCCAGCGCCGCCAGGTTCACCGCGCCCAGTGAAGCGATCTCGCGGTGCAGCCGGTCGATCTCGCCCTGCATGCCGGCCAGCTTGACGTTGCCGGCCGCAACCGAGGCCGCGACCGCGTCCAGGTCGGCCTGCGCATCGGCGAGCAACTGGCTGTACTGCTCCAGGCCGAGCCGGGCCGCCTGCTCGCGCAGCTGGAAATCGGTGATGCGCTGACGCAGCGGATCGAGCTCGCGCTCGAGCGTGAGGCGCCGCTCGTCGCTGGCTCGCAGCCTGGCGGTGAGATCGTCGTACTCGCTGCGTTTGGTGCCGAGCGCCTGTTCGCGTTCGAGCTTGAGCGCCAGCGCGGTCTGCAGGCCGGCCTGCGCCGCCGCATCGGTCAGGCGCACCAGCTCTTCGCGGGCCCGGCCGTCTTCGGCCCCAATCGTTGCGGCTTGCTGCACAGCGGTTTCGATGGCGCGCTGCAACTCGCCCCGGCGCGCTTCCAGCGAGCGCTGCGAAAACTGGGCTTCCTGCGCCTGGCGCTCCAGGCTGCGCTGCTGCTCGCGGCTCTCGGCCAGCTTGCGCTCGGCTTCGATCACCTGGTCGCCCAGTTGCGCGTGGCGCTCCTGGCTGTCGGCCAGCTGCATGTCCAGTTCCTCGAAGCGGCCTTCGGCGGTGACACGGCGCTCCTGCAACTGCTCCAGCTGCGCGTCGACCTCGGACACATCGGCGGCGATCTGTTCGCTGCGGGCGCGGGTCTGCTCGGCCAGCTGCGTCAGGCGCAGCGTCTCGACCTGCAGTTCGTGGGCGCGGCTCTGGCTTTCCCCCGCCTCGCGCCGCGTGGTGACCAGGCGCTGGGACGCATCGGTGAAGCTGGCCTCGGCGCGGACCAGGGCCGAGCGCGCTTCCTCGGCGATCAATACCTGCGCGCGCACCTGCTTTTCGAGGTTCTCGATCTCCTGCTGGCGCGCCAGCAGGCCGGCCTGTTCGGAGTCCTGCGCGAAGAAGCTGGCGCTGTGGGCCGTGACCGCGTGGCCGCTCTGGAGGTAGATCGCCTCGCCGGGTTTGAGCTGGGCCCGCGCCGCCAGCGCCGCCTCGAAACTCGGCGCGGTGAAGCAGCCATGCAGCCAGTCCGCCAGCAGCGCTTTCTGGCCGGCGTCGTTCAGGCGCAGCAACTGCGACAGCCGCGGCAGCGCCGAGTCGGCTTCCGGCACGCCGGCCTGCGGCGGGCTGTAGAACGCCAGCTTGGCGGGCGGCGCGTCGCTGCCGAAGGCGCGAACCATGTCGAGGCGCGACACTTCCAGCGAATTCATGCGCTCGCGCAACGCGGCTTCGAGCGCGTTCTCCCAACCCTGCTCGATGTGGATGCGGCTCCACAAGCCCTGCAAGCCGTCCAGGCCGTGCCGGGCCAGCCAGGGCTTGAGCTTGCCGTCGGTCTTGACCTTTTCCTGCAGCGTCTTGAGCGCTTCCATCCGGGCCGACAGATCCGACTGCTTGCCGCCTTCGCTGTTGACCGCCTGCTGGCGCGCGCGGCGCTCCTCATCGAGCTGCGGCACCTGCTGCTGCAGTTCATGCAGCCGTGCATCGGCGATCTGCGCGGCCTCCTGCGCCGTGGCGAGCTGCGCTTGCAGGTTGGTCAGGCGCACTTCGTCGGGCGCGGCCAGCGCGTTGCGGTCGACCGCCAGCTTTTCGCGCCGCAAGGTCAGCGTGCGGGACTGCTCTTCGATGTTGCGCTGGTCGGCGGCCAGCACCTGGATCTGCTGCTGCACCTGGCCCACGCTGGCCCGCTGCTCGGTGGCG
>JAJAZH010000177.1 GCA_026785815.1 Ramlibacter sp.
GCGCATAGCTGCGCGCCCGCTGCTGCAGGCCCTGCGCCCGCGGACCGGACGACGGCCCGTAGTGATCGAAGGCGAAGGCCAGTCGCTGCGGCCGGGCCGGCGCCGGAAGCCGGTCGTCGTCCTGCATCGCCTGCAGATAGTCCAGCGCCATCGGAATCGAACCGTCGGTGCCCATGGCGCAATCGACCTCGCAGATCGCCACCTCGCCGGCGCTGACGTCCCGTCCCGCCGCGCGCGTGAGCAGCTTTTCGGCCAGCGTCATGCCGGGTGCGGTCATCGCGCGACGGGTCCCACTGCGCTCAGTTGGCGACGATGTTGGCGCGCTTGATCAGCTTGCCCCACTTCTCGCTCTCGCCGCTGATGTGGCGGGCGAACACTTCGGGCGGACCGCCGACCGGCTCGACGCCGAGACCGGCCAGCCGACGCCTGATGTCGTCGGACTTCAGGATCCGGTCGATCGCCTGGTTCAGCTTGGTGATGATCGGCCTGGGCGTGGCCGCCGGCGCCATGATGCCGCTCCAGGACAGCGACTCGTAGCCCTTGATGCCGGCCTCGTCCATGGTGGGCACATCCGGCAGGTTCGGCAGCCGCTTGCTGCTGGTGACGGCCAGCGCGCGCAGCTTGCCCTGCTGGACGAAGCCGATCGACGACGGCGCATTGTCGAACAGCATGCTGACCTGGCCCGACACCACGTCGGTCAGGGCCTGCGCGCTGCCACGGTAGGGAATGTGCAGGATGTAGACCCCCGCCATCGCCTTGAACAGCTCGCCGGACAAATGCGTGGAACTGCCCGCCCCCGACGACGCGAAACTCAGGGCGCCGGGCTTGCTCTTGGCCAGGGCCACCAGCTCGGCGACCGAGCGCACCGGCAGCTCGGCCGGCACCACCAGGATGTTGGTGATCAGCGAGGTGTAGCTGACCGGCGTGAAATCCTTCTGCGGGTCGTAGCTCATGTTCTTGTACAGGTGGCTGTTGATCGACAGCACGCCGGTGGTCCCCATCAGCAGCGTGTAGCCGTCGGCCGGCGCCTTGGCGACCGCATCGGCCCCGATGTTGCCGCCAGCGCCGGCGCGGTTGTCGCCCACGAACGGCTGCTTGAATTCGGCCTGCAGCCGCTCCGCCAGCAGGCGCGCCACCACGTCGGTCGAACCGCCGGCGGCGAACGGCACCACGATCCGCACCGGCTTGTTCGGATAGCCGTCGTCCTGGGCCCGCGCCGGCAGCGCGGCGGCCAGCAATGTCAGGCAGGCGAAAAGTGCAGCGCTGGCGCGCGTCCGGACCGTCATGGAGGCTCCTTGAAAAGAAAGGGGCTTGCGGCGCGGGCACCGAAGCTTCGATGCAGAAATTGTAGGGCGCGACTTCGCCTTGCGCGGCCCGGTCATACCCCATAGCATCGCGCCACACAAACAAGGAGCGGGAAATGGGAATGTTCGACTGGACGGCCAGGTCGGCCGACGTGCTGCAGCAGGGCGGGGTGATCGGGCCCGATGAACGTTTGCCGTGGCCGCAGACCACGGTCATGGGGGTGCAGCACGTGATCGCGATGTTCGGCGCCACGGTGCTGGCCCCGATCCTGATGGGGTTCGACCCCAACATCGCCATCCTGATGAGCGGCATCGGCACCCTGATCTTCTTCGTCATCACCGGCGGCAAGGTGCCCAGCTACCTCGGCTCCAGCTTCGCCTTCATCGGCGTCGTGATCGCGGCGACAGCGTATGCCGGCAAGGGCCCCAACGCCAACATCGGCGTGGCGCTGGGCGGCATCATCGCCTGCGGCGTTCTGTACATCGCCATCGGCGCGATCGTGCAGGCGGTCGGCACCGGCTGGATCGAGAAGGTGATGCCACCGGTGGTGACCGGCTCGGTGGTCGCCGTGATCGGCCTGAGCCTGGCCTGCATCCCGATCAAGAACATGGCGGAAAGCAACTTCGATTCGTGGATACAGGCCGTCACCTTCGTCAGCGTGGCCGTGGTCGCGGTGTTCACGCGCGGCATGGTGCAGCGGCTGCTGATCCTGGTGGGGCTGATCGTGGCCAGCATCGTCTACGCGGTGCTGACCAACGGCCTGGGCCTGGGCAAGCCGATGGACTTTTCCGGCATTGCCAGCGCGGCCTGGTTCGGCGCGCCGGCCTTCGCAGCGCCGGTGTTTGACCCAACGGCGATGCTATTGATCGCGCCGGTCGCGATCATCCTGGTGGCGGAAAATCTCGGCCACCTGAAGGCGGTGACGGCGATGACCGGCCGTAACCTCGACCCGTACATCGGGCGTGCCTTCATCGGCGACGGCGTGGCCACCGTGGTGAGCGGTGCCGTCGGCGGCACCGGCGTGACCACCTATGCCGAGAACATCGGCGTGATGGCGGCGACCAAGATCTACTCCACCGCCGTGTTCGTGGTGGCGGCGGCGATCGCCATCATCCTGGGCTTCTCGCCCAAGTTCGGCGCCGTGATCCAGGCCATCCCGCTGCCGGTGATGGGCGGTGTCAGCATCGTGGTGTTCGGCCTGATCGCGACGGCTGGCGCCAAGATCTGGGTCGACAACAAGGTGGACTTCTCCGACAACCGCAACCTGCTGGTGGCAGCGATCACGCTGGTGCTGGGCACCGGCGACTTCACGCTGAAGTTCGGCGCCTTCGCGCTCGGCGGCATCGGCACCGCCACCTTCGGCGCCATCCTGCTCTACGCGCTGCTGAGCCGGGGCCGCGGCGTTGATGCTCGAAGTGCAAACCCAGCCCCGAAAAGCTAGGCGGAGCTTCGTGCTGCAGCACTAGTAGCGGACCTTGCCCTGGGCGATGTCCATGATGGTGCGGACAGTGAGGTAAAGCCGCGGCTCGATGCTGTCGAGGGCGACGTATTCGGCATTAGCGGAGTGTGCGCCGAAGCCCTGCAGGCCATAACGTTCGACGACCGGCTTGCCGCCGGCTTCGAGCGCGGCAAAGGCCGCGTCGGTGCCGCCGCCCACGGCCGTGTCCTCGACCTTCAGTTCCTGGCCGATCTCCCGGAAGATGCGTCGCGAGTGCTCGGCCAGCGCGCGGGAGGCGGGCGTGAGGACCAGCGGCGGGCGGCCCTGGGTCAGCACCGCGGTCACCCTGGCCTCTGGGAGCAGCTGGTTCTTGATGCGCTCCTGGATTTTCGCCTCCAGCACCTTGTACTCTTCGACCTTGAGCACGCGCACATCGGCGGTGGCTTCGGCCTCGGGTGTGATCATGTTGATCACGGTGCCGCCCTTGGCCAGCGTCCAGTTGAGCTTGGTGCCCGTGGCCGGGTCGGAGAGGTCGCGCATCTGCATGATCTGGTGGGCCAGCTCGTACAGAGCGTTCACGCCCAGGTGCGGCGAGGAGCCGGCATGCGAAGCCCTTCCGCGCACCGTGAGCTTCACCGAGCCGATGCCCGCGGTCGTGAGCGACAGGCGATCATCGGTCACCGAAGAGCCCTCGAACGACATCGTCGCGTCGTGGCTCTTGCCCATCGCCGTGATCAGCTTGCGCGATGCAGGGGAACCGACTTCCTCGTCGCCGTTGATCAGCACGGTGAGCGTCCCGAAGTCGTCGAACTTGAGCGCCTGCAGCGATGCGACCGCATGGATGATCAGTGCGACGCCCTGCTTGTCGTCGAAGATCCCGAGGCCGTAGACGCGGTTGCCGTCGATCCGGAACGGTTGTTGCGCCCCTTGGCCCTTCTCGTACACCGTATCCATGTGGGCGATCAGGAGCACGCTCCTGGTGCCCTTGCCCTTGAACGTGGCGCGCACCATCTTGCCCAGCCTGGCGGGCGTGCGCTCGGTGCGTGTGATCTCCGCATCTGGCGTCTCGATCACCTCCACCTGTCCGCCGAGGCCACGAAGCCTGGTGGCCACGACCTCGGCGATGCGATCGAGGCCCGCGCGGTCGTAGCTGCCCGATTCGATTTCCACCAACTGCCTGAGGGTGGCCAGGAAAGGCTCCTTCTGCACCTTGGCCTGGTCCAGAACGGATTGGACGGGCTGTGCGCTGGCGGCAGAGGCGGCCAGGGCGAGCGCAAGGAGAACGATGCAAAGCGGATTCTTCATGGTCTCTCCTGGAATGGCACTGAGACTTTAACGTTTGGCATCCACCCGACGCGCGACTGCCTCACCCACCTTTAAAATCGTCGGCCGAAGGAGTCCCCCATGCGCATCTGGAAAAAGCCGGTATCCGTCGAACTTCTGCACGCCATCCACAAGGACACGGCGCCCGAGCACCTGGGCATCGAGTTCCTGGAGGTCGGCGACGACTTCCTCCGGGCCCGGGTGCCGGTCGACCTGCGCACGAAGCAGCCCTATGGCTTGCTGCACGGCGGTGTCTCGGTGGTGCTGGCGGAAACGCTTGGCTCCTGCGGCGCCGCCTATGCCTGCCCGGAAGGCCACCGCCCGGTCGGGCTCGACATCAACGCCAACCACATCAAGGGCGCCACCTCGGGCTGGGTGACCGGCATCACCCGGCCGGTGCACATCGGCCGCACCACCCAGGTCTGGCAGATCGACATGACCAACGATGCCGGCGAGCTGACCTGCGTCTCCCGGCTGACACTGTCGATCCTCGCGCCGCGCTGAGCGCGCTTACTCGTCCTCGCCGCGCGCGAGCCGTTCGCTCTTCCAGTAGACGTCGTCGCCGCCGTGCATCCGGTTGAGCACGCGCGCCAGCACGAACATCAGGTCCGACAGCCGGTTAAGGTACTGGCGCGGCGTGTCCTTGACCGCTTCCACGGCGCCGAGCGCCACCACCGATCGCTCGGCCCGGCGCGCGACCGTGCGGCAGACATGGGCCTGCGACGCGGCGCGGCTGCCCGCCGGCAGGATGAACTCCTGCAGCTTGGGCAGCGCGTCGTTGTAATGGTCGAGGGCCTGGTCGAGGGCCAGCAAGGCTTCGGCCTTGAGCAGTTCGAAGCCTGGGATCGAGAGCTCGCCGCCGAGGTTGAACAGCTGGTGCTGGATCTCGACCAGCAGCTCGCGCACGTCCGCGGGCATGTCCTCGCACAGCAGCAGGCCGATGTGCGAATTCAGTTCGTCGACGTCGCCCATGGCGTGCACCCGCAGGTGGTTTTTCGGAACGCGGGTGTTGTCGCCCAGGCCGGTGCTGCCGTTGTCACCGGTGCGGGTGGCGATCTGCGTCAGGCGCTTGCCCATGGACATCCTTATCAAGCTGTGCTGGACCGATTGTGCGTCAGCACTCACCTGCGCGGCAACCGCGGTACGGGCTGTCCTACAGCAGGAGGCGACATCCCGCCGCGTAGGTGGTCGCTCTGCCGGCGCAGCATGGTCGCAAAGGGTCGGCCCATTTCGTCCGCCCGCCCCCCAGGAGAAACCATGAACACCTTGATCCGACTGTCCCCCCTCGCCGCCGCGCTCGCGCTTGCGTTGCTCGGCACTGCCCAGGCCCAGACCAGCAACCCGTCTGCCGCCCCTGCAGCGAACCGGTCCGTCGCTCCGGCAACGGTGCCGACCCCGGCGTTCAGCACCATCCGGCCCGGCCCGGCTGCGCCGAGCGCCTCCGGCCTCGCCTCGCCCAACACCAACACGACCGGTCTCGGCCTGAACGGGCCGCGGCCGGCTGGCCTGCCGTCACCGTCGCCGTTCCCGGCCGGATTGCCGCCCGTGGTCGTTCCGACCGCGTCGACCTTGCCCGCTCCGGGCACCATGGTCTCCCCGCCCATTGACGGCACGGTCTTGATGCCGTCGCCCGGAGCGGTCGGCAATCTGGGCACGGCCGGGATTCCCAACCCAGCCAATCGCGATGCCGCAGCGGCTGGCGCCACGATGGGTGCTGGCGGCGGAGCCTCGACGCCGCGGTCGGTTTCGTCCGGTGCGGGCCCGTACACCGCGCTGCAACTGGCCCAATCCTTCCAGGGCGCGGACTCCAACCGCGACGGCGAACTGACCCGCGCCGAAGCCCAGCGCCTGACCATCATGCCCACGGCCTTCGACGAGATGGACCGCAACCGCGACGGCGTGATTTCGCGCTCCGAATACGACGACGGCAGCCGTTGATCGCCACCTTCCGGGGCCGTTAGCGCGGGCGTAAACTGGCAGGCTCACAGGAGTCCTGCATGAACGCCCTCACTGCCCTGTCCCACCTGGTCCCGCAAATCAATCAGCGCGAGGTGCCAGCGGCGCTGATCGATGCGCTCAAGGCGCGCTTCGGCGCCAATTGCTCGACTGCATTGGTCGTGCGCGAGCAGCATGGCCGTGACGAATCGTCGTTCGAAGCGCCGCCGCCCGCTGCGGTGGTGTTCGCCGAGAAGACGCAGGACGTCTCCGATGCGGTCAAGCTGGCCGCCCAGTACAAGGTTCCGGTGATTCCATTCGGCGTCGGCTCTTCTCTCGAAGGCCACCTGCTGGCGGTTCAGGGCGGCATCAGCATCGACGTCAGCCGGATGAACGCGGTGCTGGCGATCAATGCCGAGGACCTGACGGTGACGGTGCAGCCCGGCGTGACGCGCAAGCAGCTCAATGAAGCCGTCAAAAGCACCGGCCTGTTCTTTCCGATCGATCCGGGCGCCGACGCCTCGATCGGCGGCATGAGCGCCACCCGCGCCTCCGGCACCAACGCGGTCCGCTACGGCACCATGCGCGAGAACGTGCTGGCGCTCGAAGTGGTGACGGCCGACGGCAGCGTGATCCGCACCGGTACCCGGGCCCGGAAGTCCAGCGCCGGCTACGACCTGACCCGCCTGATGGTCGGCAGCGAGGGCACGCTGGGCGTGATCACCGAGGTCACGGTCAAGCTGTACCCGCTGCCCGAAGCGATTTCCGCCGCGATCTGTTCCTTTCCCAGCATCGAGGCCGCGGTGCGCACCACCATCCAGATCATCCAGCTCGGAGTTCCGATCGCGCGGGTCGAGCTGATCGACCACAACACGGTCCGGATGGTGAACGCCCACAGCAAGCTACAGCTGCGCGAAGAACCCCTGTTGCTGATGGAGTTCCACGGCTCGCCGACCGGCGTCAAGGAGCAGGCCGAGCTGGTCCAGGAGATCGCCTCTGACCACGGCGGCAATGCCTTCGAGTGGGCCAGCACGCCGGAAGAGCGCACGCGCCTGTGGACCGCCCGGCACAACGCCTACTTCGCTGCCGTCCAGTCCAAGCCCGGCTGCCGGGTGATCTCCACCGACACCTGCGTGCCGATCTCCCGGCTGGCCGACTGCCTGCTGGACTCGGTGCGCGAGGCCGACGACAGCGGCATTCCGTACTTCCTGGTGGGCCACGTCGGCGACGGCAACTTCCACTTTGGCTATCTGCTCGACCCGGCGCAGCCGCAGGAGCGGATCGCCGCCGAGCGGCTCAACCACGACCTGGTGTCGCGCGCCCTGCGGCTGGAAGGCACTTGCACCGGCGAGCACGGCGTCGGCCTGCACAAGATGGACTTCCTGGTGACCGAAGCCGGCGTCGGCGCGGTCGACATGATGCGCACCATCAAGCGGGCACTCGACCCGCACAACATCATGAACCCCGGAAAGATCTTCTCGGTCTAGCGCCTCCCGGGGCGTTCCCAAGGGCCTGCGATTCCTTCGCGGCTTCGGTCAGGCGGCGACCCAGCGACACCGGCGCGGTCGACCTTACGCGGATCGCACCCTAAATCTCGGCAACGGCCTGCTGCCGCGTCGCCATCCGCACGCACAGGTCGAAGGCATGCTGCAGCCCTTCCACCTTGGCGATGCCGCGACCGGCGATGTCGAAGGCACTGCCGCTGGCGGAGGTGGCAACCGGGATCGGCAGGCCCCCGTGCAGCGTGACGCCCTGCTCGAAGCCCATCAGCTTCATGGCGATCTGGCCCTGGTCGTGGTACATCGAAACCACCGCATCGTAGTCGCCGCGTCGCGCTCCGATGAAGACCGTGTCGGGCGAGAACGGACCTTGGGCATCGATTCCCTGCGCCTTCAGCTGGGCCACTGCCGGCGCGATGATTTCGATTTCTTCCATGCCGATCGAGCCCCCGTCGCCGGCGTGCGGATTGAGGCCGGAGACGGCGATGCGCGGCCTGGCGATCCCTGCGTGCCGCAGTGCGCTGTCGATGATTCGCACGGCATCGCCCACGCCGTCCCGGGTGATCAGCGCCGCCACGTCCTTCAGCGGGACATGCGAGGTGACGCGCGAGGTCCAGAGGCTGCCGGTGATGTTGAATTCGCAGACGAAGCTGCGCACGCCGAAGCGGTGCTGCAGAAAGCGCAATTCGTCCTCGTGGGTCAGACCGCCCAGCCGCAACGAATGCTTGTTGAGCGGCGCGAACACGATCGCATCGACCAGTCCGTGCTCGACCGCGCCGGTCGCCAGCTCCAGCGCCTGCAGGCTGGCGGCGCCGGACTGCGCGTTCGACTCGCCCAGCACCGGCGTGCGCCCCTGCATCAGGTCGCAGGCGAGCCAGGTGATGCGGCCCGGCATGAAACGCACGTCTTCCAGACATGACACCTTCAGGACGTCGAGCGTTTCGCCCGCGATCCGCTGACCCGAAGCCAGCACCACCGGATCGGCGATCAGCAGCACATCGGCAGCCTCGCGGTTGCCGGCACGAGCCAGCAGCCTGGCGGTCATCTCCGGGCCGACGCCGCTCGGGTCTCCGGGCAGCACGGCGATGCGGGGGCGTGAATCGTTCATCGCAGCGCCCATCATTCGGCCTTGATGCCGGCTTCGCGCACCAGCTTGCCGTACCGCTCGTATTCGCTCCGGTTCATCTCGGCGAACTGTTCCACGCCCAGCAGCGTGATCTCGCCGCCGAGCCCCCGGATGCGGGCCTGCACGTCAGGCAGTTTCAGCACCCGCGCCAACTCGGCGGCCAGGCGGTCGACGGTGGGCCGGGGCGTGCCGCCGGTGACGTACAGGCCGTACCAGGTCTGGACATCGGCGCCCTTGACGCCTTGCTCGCTCAGTGTCGGCACGTCGGGCAACTCGGCGCTGCGCCGGTCGGCGGCCACTGCCAGCGGACGCAGCTTGCCGGCCTTGATCTGCGACATGGCGGACGAAGCGCTGTCGAACATCATGCTGACCTCGCCCGAGATCAAGTCGATGTGCGCCTGCGAGCTGCCCTTGTACGGGATGTGGGTCGAGCGGGTGCCGGTGCTCAGGCCGAACGCCTCGCCGCCGACATGCTGGGTGCTGCCGATGCCGGACGAGGCGTACTTGAAGCTGCCCGGTTTGTCGGCCATGCCCGCCAGCAGGTCCTTGACGCTGCGATACGGGGCGCTCGAAGGCACCACCAGCACGTTCGGCATCACGGCCACCAGGCCGATCGGCTGCAGGTCCTTCAGCGGGTCGTATCTGAGTTTGAGCAGGTGCGGCGCAACCGCCTGCGCGGTATTGGTGGCGAGCAGCAAGGTGGTCCCATCGGCCACCGCGTGGGCGGTCATGTCGGCCGCGATGGTGTTGGATGCGCCGGGGCGGTTCTCCACCACCACCGTCTGCTTCAGGCTGGGCGCGAACTTGTCGGCCAGCATCCGCGCCAGGATGTCGGTGCCGCCGCCGGGCGAGGCGCCGACCATGATCCGGATCGGCTTGTCCTGCGGCTGCGCCAGCAGGATGGCCGGTGATGCCAGCGCGAGGCTGGCGAGGAGCACGTGGACGGTGCGGCGGGCGGCTTGAAAGCGCATGGCGAGTCTCCTGGAATGGCCGATTCAAACATTGGCTCCGGCGCAGGGTAAGGGTCTTCGTCATTCCGTTCCAATATGATTTGCGCAAGCATTCATGCTCATATGAATATGGCACGGCTCACGCGCGCGCTGGCGGACCCGGCGCTGCTGATGCGCCTGAAGACCCGGCAACTGGTGTTGCTGGCGCAGCTGGGCAGCGAGCGCAACCTGGGGCGCGCAGCGAGCGCCATGGCCATCAGCCAGCCGGCGGCGACCAAGCTGCTGCAGCAGCTGGAACAAACCCTCGGCGTCAGCCTGTTCAAGCGGCTGGCGCGGGGGATGGAGCCGACCGCGTCAGGCGCAGTGCTGATCCGCTACGCGCGCCAGCTGCTCAGCGATTTCGGGATGGTGCGCCAGGAGATGCAGGCGCTCCGCTCGGGCCTGCGCGGCACCTTGCGGCTGGGCAGCGTGCCCGGCGCAGTGCCGGGCCTGCTGGCCCCCGCGCTGGTGATCTACAAGCAGCGTCATCCGCGCGTTGCGGTGTCGGTCGGGGTCGACACCAGCGACGTCATGCTGGCGCAGCTCGGTCGTGGCGAAGTCGACCTGGTGCTTGGCCGGCTGACCGAGGGCAGCCACGACGACGAGTTCGCCAGCGTGCCGCTGCTGGGTGAAGCGCAGGTGGTGGTGGTGCGGGCCGGGCATCCGCTGTTGCAGGAAAAGAAGCTGGCCCTGCGCGACCTGGTGCAATGGCCTTGGATCCTGCAGCCGCCGGGCTCGCCGCAGCGCAGCCGCTTCGAAGCCGCGCTGCGCGAAGCCGGCATCCATGCCCGCCTCGACATCATCGAATCGGCCTCGACCATCGTCGCCACCGCGCTGCTGGAGATTTCCGACATGGCAGCGGTGATGCCTGAGTCGCTGGCAGCCCACTATGCGCGGCTGGGCGTGTTGCAGGTGTTGCCGCTGGCGCTGCCGCTGCGCGTGCCGGCTATCCACCTGGTCACCCGGCGCAGCCGTTCGCTGGCGCCGGCCGCTGCCGACTTCGAGCAGCAGATGCTGGAACCGCTCCAGCCTTCCTGAGCCGCCCGGCGCGGTTCAGATCGACTTGCGCGGCTTGTCCCTGATCGCGTCGGGTATGGCCAGCGTCACCGGGTCCCAGCCCTCGATCTCCAGCACGCGCGTCAGACAGTCCTCCATCGCCGCATGCGACTGTTCGGTGGCGTCGGCGATGGCCCGATGCACCAGCGCGTCGTTCTCGGTGTCGTTCAGGCAAGCCATCTGGTAGCGGTGGAGGTCGCGCAGTTCGAAGATCGCGCGGCACACTTGGGCCGGACAGGCGCACTGGTAGGCCAGCGACTGGTCGATGATCCGGCTGATCTGGGACGGGTCGAACTGTTGTTTCATGCGGGCTCTGGGGTGAAGGCGACACAGTCGATCGGGTGCTCGAAGCCCCGGAACGACACTTTTTCAATCGGTTGCGGCAGCGGGGTCACGACCTGGGCCACCTGGTTGATGCTGGCAGTGGCGACCACCTGGCCCGCCTCCGACCGCGCGCACAGCCGCGCGGCCAGGTGCGCGGTGGACCCGATCACGTCGAACTGGCGGCGCTGCCCGGTTTGCCAGGCGTCACCGAGCAGCCCCGCCAGCACCAGCCCCTGCGCGATGCCAACGCCGTAAGGCAGGCCCTGGCGGCGGCTGACCGATGCCAGCTCGAGTCCGCAACGCAGCGCCAGGTAAGAACGGCCCATGCCCTGGAAGATCGCCATCACTCCGTCGCCGGTGTATTTGACGATCGAACCCTGGCCCGCGTGGATGCGCGAGGTCTGTTCGCTCAGCACCTGGTTGAGCAGGTCGAAGAATTCGCGCGGCGCCATCTGGGTGATGAGGCGTGACGAGTCGCGGATGTCGGTGAACAGCACAGCGGCATCGAACAGCTCGGCCTGCGGATCTCCAGACTCGCCCACGGACAGCAGCGCACCGGCGGGCACCAGCCGCGCCAGGCGTTCCGATCGGCCACGCGCATTGCGAGCGGCTGCTTTCGTGGTCAGCAGCTCGGTGAGAATCAGGTAGAACCGCTCGTCGACGAATGGCTTCTCGACAATCGCGTCGACGCTCCCCGACTGCCGCGCGAAAGCACGCACCGCCGCAACGGCCGGGCCGGACGAGGAGGCAACCAGCGTCGCGCAGTCGCTGGCGAGTTGCTTGACGACGTTGCAGGCGCCCAGCAGGCCATCCTCCTGGTAGCGGTGGTTGACGATCACCGCGTCGACCGGCGCGGCGGCCAGCAGCGGTGGCAGCGCCGCCGCCTGCTCGACCACATCCACCGGGCCGAAGCCCCGGCGCGACAATTCCGCCGCCAACAGCGCGGCCGTGCGTTCGCCGCTGTCGACCACAACAATGCGTGAGCCTGCCATCGACACCCTCCGCTTCAGCCGCGCAACCGGTCGATCAGGCCGTTGAGTTCGTCGAGCGAGCCGAACTGGATCGCAAGCTCGCCCATCTCCTCGGTCCGGCCATGCCGCTTGACGCGCTTCTTCACGCGCACGTCGACTTGTGCAGTCAGCAGATCGGACAGTTCTTCTTCCACCCGCTTCAGGTCGCGCGACTTCTCCTGCTTCGGCTTGGGCGAGACCAGGTTGAATTCGGCGCCGAGCTTCTTGACCAGCGACTCGGCTTCGCGCACCGACATCTTGCGCGCCACGATCTGGTTGGCTGCCGTGATTTGCGAGGCCCGTTCCAGGCCGAGCAAGGCGCGCGCATGGCCCATGTCGATGTCGCCGGCCATCAGCATGGTCTGGACCGGATCGGTCAGGTTAAGCAGCCGCAGCAGGTTGGTCGCCGCGCTGCGCGAGCGTCCGACGGCCTGCGCCGCCTGTTCGTGCGTGAGGCCGAATTCCTTGACCAGCCGCTGCAGCCCGTGCGCTTCTTCCAGCGGATTGAGGTCTTCGCGCTGGATGTTTTCGATCAGCGACATCGCCGCTGCCGCCTCGTTCGGCACATCGCGCACCAGCACCGGCACGCTGTCCAGCCCGGCCAGGCGGGCAGCACGGAAGCGCCGCTCGCCGGCGATGATTTCGTACTTGCCAGCGTGCTCGCCCTCGGCCAGCCGACGCACCAGGATCGGCTGCATGATGCCCTGGGCCTTGATCGACTCAGCCAGTTCATAGAGCGCGCCCTCGTCCATGCGGGTACGCGGCTGGTACATGCCGGCGACCAGCTCGGTCAGGAGCAGCGCCGACGGCGACCCGGGGACGGCGCCGTGCTCCAGCTTTCCGTCTTCCGGCGCTCGTGGCCCGAGCAGCGCTTCCAGGCCGCGGCCCAGTCCCTTGGGTTTTCTGGTGACCATGTTCTTGCTCCCGTCTTGTGTTAGGGCCTGTTCACAGGCCCTGGTCTTTCATCATGTCCTGCAGCAGCACATGGCCTTCCGGCCAACTGACCAGCCCCGAGTCGGCATTGATGTGGCCGCACGGGCCGTAATCCATGAACTGCGATCCCCATGCGTGAGCAAACAGGCGCGCCCGTTCGAGTTCGCAGAACGGGTCGTTGCTGCTGGCCAGCAGCAGGCTGGGACAGGGCAGTGTCTGCAGCTCAATCGGCGACCAGCCTGGAAGCCGCTCGCGCAGGTCGGCGCGCTCGAGATCGGCGGGCGCAACCAGCAGCGCCGCCTTGACGCGATGGCCGTTGCGGGTGTGCGCGGCCCAGGCTGCCGCCAGCATGCAGCCCAGGCTGTGCGCGACCAGCACCACCGGCTCGTCGCAGCCCAGGATCACGTCCTCCAGGCGGGCGACCCAGTCCCCGCGCAAGGGCCGGTCCCAGTCGTGCTGCTCCACCCGCACGTAGCCATGGCGCTTGAGCCAAAGGCTTTGCCAGTGTTGCGGCCCGCTGTTTTCCCAACCAGGCAGCAGGAGGACGTTGGAAGGCTTCATGCTCTGTTATTGATAGCGATATATCGAGTCCGGAGGCCGATTGCGAGGGTATGAAGTCGACATCTCACGTCTCACATCTTGCGGATGCGCTCGACCATCTCCTGCGCAAAATCCACATAGGCGATGCTGCCGCGCGCGGCTGGGTCGAACACGACTCCGGGCAAGCCGTAGCTGGGGGCTTCCGCCAGCCGCACGTTGCGCGGGATGACCGTGTTGAACACCTTGTCGCCGAAGTGCGACTTGAGCTGGTCCGACACCTGCTGCTGCAGCGTGATGCGCGGGTCGAACATCACCCGCAGCAAGCCGATGATCTGCAGGTCCTTGTTCATGTTGGCGTGCACCTGCTTGATGGTGTTGACCAGGTCGGTCAGGCCTTCGAGGGCGAAGTATTCGCACTGCATCGGCACGATCACGCCATGGGCCGAGCACAGGCCGTTGAGCGTCAGCATCGACAGCGACGGCGGGCAGTCGATCAGGATGAAGTCGTACCCGGGGGCTGCAGCGACGACTGCCTGCTTCAGCCGCTGGTCGCGCCGGTCGACATCCACCAGCTCGACTTCGGCGCCAGCCAGCTCCCGGTTGGCGCCCAGCACGTCGTAGCCACACTTCTCGCTGCGCACCTTCGCTTCGGCGATGGAGGCGGATTCCAGCAGCACGTCGTACACCGTGAGTTCCAGCTTGCGCTTGTCGATGCCCGAACCCATGGTGGCGTTGCCTTGCGGATCGAGGTCGATCATCAACACCCGCTGCCCCACTTTCGCCAACCCGGCCGCCAGGTTGACGGTGGTGGTGGTCTTGCCGACCCCACCCTTCTGGTTGGCGACGCAAAAGACCCTGGCGCCGGTCGGCGGCCTGGCACCGCTCATTTGCTGAGCGCCAGCTTGGCGCCGAAAGCCAGCAGGCAGACGCCGGCCAGTTTTTGCAGCACCCTGCCGAACACAGGGTGGGACCGCATCCGCTCGGCCAGGTGGTGCGTGAGCAAGACCGCGACCAGTCCGTAAGCGAAGGTCAGGACGGCAATGGTGGCGGCCATCACGCCGAAGGTCAGCAGCCCCTGGTGCCGGGCCGGATCGACGAAGAGCGGGAAGAACGCCATGTAGAACACGATCGCCTTGGGATTGAGCAAGGTGATCAGGGCTGCCTGCCTGAAGTAATGCCGCGGCTGAATGTTGAGCACCGGACCGTCTCCTGCCTTGGCCAGCAGCATCCGCAACCCGAGCCAGGCCAGATAGCCGGCGCCCAACCACTGCACGGCATGGAAGGCAGCCGGATACGCCGTGAGCAGCGCTGCGACGCCGGCGACCGCCAGCCACATCAGCACCTGGTCGCCGGCAATGATTCCGAAGGTGGCGGCCAGTCCGCCGGCGATGCCGCCCTTGCCGGTGGAGGTGATCAGGGCCAGGTTTCCTGGGCCGGGGATGGCGAGAAAAATGATGATTGCGACGACAAAAGCGCCGTAGTCTGCTACGCCGAACATGGATCCCCCAGGACTGGAAGGATCGAGTTTACGTTACCCCGGCAACGGGTCGCAGCCAGATCAGGCAGCGTTCCGCGGCCAGTCCGGGAACCGTGAGTTGTTCCACGTGAAACACAGCCACGGTCGCCGGCAAGGCGTCGATTTCGTCGGCCGGCAGCTTTCCTTTCATTCCCAACCAGACCCCGTCTGCGGCCAGCGCCCCAGCCGACCAGGAGACAAAGTCCGGCAAGGATGCAAAAGCCCGAGACGTGATCACGTCGTACGGAGTGGCCAGCCTCTCGACGCGATCGTGCAGGCTGTGCAGGTTGGCGAGGCCCAAGCCCGCGGCCACCTGCCGCACAAACGCCGACTTCTTGGCGACAGTGTCGACGCAATCGACCTGGATCTGCTGGCAGCAGATGGCGACAACCACCCCAGGCAGCCCACCCCC
>JAJAZH010000178.1 GCA_026785815.1 Ramlibacter sp.
CCTGAGCCGGGATCCACCGTCATCGTCATCCCAGCCTTGAGCCGGGATCCACCGTCATCGTCATCCCGGCCTTGAGCCGGGATCCACGCATCAGCCGGCGTGGCCGGCCGATCGCAGGCTCAGGCCCGCTGCGCCACCCAGGCCTGCACCGACTCCAGCGCCTGCGCCAGCTTGCTCGGGTCGGTGCCGCCGGCCATGGCCATGTCGGCCTTGCCGCCGCCCTTGCCGCCGACCTGCTGGGCAACGAAGTTGACCAGCTCCCCGGCCTTGACCTTGCCCATGCTGTCGGCCGTGACGCCGGCCGCGATCTGCACCTTGTTGCCGTCGACCGCCGCCAGCACGATCGCCGCGGTCTTCAGTTTGTCCTTGAGCTTGTCCATGGTGTCGCGCAGGGTCTTGGCGTCGGCGCCCTCGAGACGGGCCGCGAGCACCTTGATGCCCTTGACATCGACCGCCTGGGCCAGTAGCTCGTCGCCCTGCGATGACGCCAGCTTGCCCTTCAGCTGCGCCACTTCCTTTTCCAGGCTGCGCACCTGCTCCAGCACCTGGCCGATCCGGCCCTGCAGCTCGCCCGATGGCGTCTTCAGCGTGCCGGCCGCGCTCTTGACCGTCGACTCCAGCCCCTGCAGATAAGCCAGCGTGTTGGCGCCGGTGATCGCCTCGATGCGGCGGATGCCGGCCGCGACGCCCCCTTCGCTGACCACCTTGAACAAGCCGATGTCGCCAGTGCGGCTGACGTGCGTGCCGCCACACAGCTCGCGGCTGCTGCCGATGTCGAGCACCCGCACTTGTTCGCCGTATTTCTCGCCGAACAGCATCACTGCGCCGGTCTTCTGCGCCGCCTCGATTCCCATCACGCGGGCTTGCGTCGACGCGTTGGCCAGGATCTCCTGGTTGACGCGCTGCTCGATCTCGCGCACCTGCTCGTCGGTCACCGCATGGCTGTGGGTGAAATCGAAGCGGGTCTTGTCGGCATCCACCAGCGAACCTTTCTGCTGGACATGATCGCCGAGCACTTCGCGCAAGGCCTTGTGCATCAGGTGCGTGACGCTGTGATTGCGCATGGTCGACTGGCGCCGCTGCACGTCGACTTTGGCGACCACGGCGTCGCCGACCTTGAGCGTTCCCTGCGTCTGGGTGCCGTGGTGACCATAGACGTCGGACTTGATCTTCTGCGTGTCCTCGACGCCGAACTGCACGCCCTCGGCGCCCAGCACGCCGCAGTCCCCGACCTGGCCGCCGCTCTCGGCATAAAACGGCGTGGTGTCCAGCACCACGACGCCGGCGTCCCCTTCGGCCAGCTGCTGCACCGAGGCGCCGTCGTGATAGAGCGCCACCACGCGGGCCGGCTCTTCCAACGTTTCATAACCCGAGAACTTGTGGCCGGCGCCGCTGTACTCCAGCGCCCGGTCCATCCGGAACTTGCCAGCCGCGCGGCCTTGCGCCTTCTGCTTTTCCATCGCGGCATCGAAGCCGGCCACATCGACCGTGACGTCGCGCTCGCGGCAGACGTCCTGCGTCAGGTCCAGCGGAAAGCCGTAGGTATCGTGCAGCTTGAAGGCGACATCGCCAGGCAGGACAGCGGACCGGTTCCCGGCGGCGGGCAACGCCGCGTCCAGGATTTCCATCCCCATTTCCAGCGTCTCGAAAAAGCGCTCCTCCTCCTGCTTGAGCACCTGGGTGATGCGCTTTTCCTCGGCCCGCAGGCGGGGATAGGCATCGCCCATCAGGCGGACGACGTCGGCCACGAGCTGGTGGAAGAACGGCTTCTTGCAGCCCAGCTTGTAGCCGTGCCGGATCGCGCGGCGAACGATTCGCCGCTGCACATAGCCGCGGCCCTCGTTGCCCGGGATCACGCCGTCGCTCACCAGGAACGCCGTGGCGCGGATGTGGTCGGCGATCACGCGCAGGCTGTTGTGGCCGAGATCCTTCTCGCCGGTCACCTTGGCCGCGGACTGGATCAGCTGGGCGAACAGGTCAATCTCGTAGTTGCTGTGAACGTGCTGCAGGATCGCCGCCAGCCGCTCCAGCCCCATGCCGGTGTCGACGCAGGGCGCGGGCAGCGGCTTGACGCTGCCATCGGGCTGCATGTCGAACTGCATGAACACGTTGTTCCAGATCTCGATGAAGCGGTCGCCGTCCTGCTCGGGCGAACCGGGCGGCCCGCCGGCGATCTCGGGGCCGTGGTCGTAGAAGATTTCCGAGGAGGGGCCGCAGGGACCGGTGTCGGCCATCATCCAGAAGTTGTCCGACTGGTACCTGGCGCCCGGGTTGTCGCCAATGCGCACCACGCGCTCGGGCGGCACGCCGATCTCTTTGGTCCAGATGTCGTAGGACTCGTCATCGTCGATATAGACCGTGGCCCAGAGCTTTTCCGGCGGCAGCTTGTAGACCTCGGTCAACAGCTCCCAGGACCACTTCAACGCATCGCGCTTGAAGTAGTCGCCGAAACTCCAGTTGCCGAGCATCTCGAAGAAGGTGTGGTGCCGCGCCGTGTAGCCGACGTTCTCCAGGTCGTTGTGCTTGCCGCCGGCGCGCAGGCAGGCCTGCACCGACGCCGCGCGGACATAGGGGCGCGAGTCGGTGCCCAGGAACACATCCTTGAACTGCACCATCCCGGAATTGGTGAACATCAGCGTCGGGTCGTTGCCCGGCACCAGCGGGCTGGACTGCACCACCGTGTGGCCGTTCGAGGCGAAAAAGTCGAGGAAGGACTTGCGGATGTCGGCGACGGAATAAGTTGGGGTGCTCATCGGATCCTGGGGGGTGCGGAGAACGCCAGACAGCGCCGACGTCCGGCGCGGCTGAGCTTTTGATTATAAGTTTTGTAGGCTCCGCAGCTTTCTCCTACAACCCGGCAAGG
Organism: Ramlibacter sp.; assembly: GCA_026785815.1. Taxonomy (GTDB): domain Bacteria; phylum Pseudomonadota; class Gammaproteobacteria; order Burkholderiales; family Burkholderiaceae_C; genus Ramlibacter. Next base: position 2,864 of record JAJAZH010000178.1, read on the forward strand.
CGTTGTCCGACGAGCCGTTCATTGTCGAGACAGGAAAGTGATTCGCACACCACCTGGAGCCCCCACATGCAGACCCAAATCACCGACTGGAGCGCGGCCATGATGACCTCGCTGGCTGCGGCCATGGCCTTGTTCTTCTCGGCCATTCCCAAGATCTTCGGTTTCCTGGTCATCATCATCGTCGGCTGGATCATTGCTTCGGCGATCGAAAAAGGGGTGGTCGCGCTGTTGCGATCGGTCAAGTTCAACAACCTGGCGGAACGCTCGGGCCTGGCGGACTTCGTGGCCCGGATGGGGGTGGACACCGATTCGGCCGGCCTGATCGGCCTGGTGCTGAAGTGGTTCGTGCGCCTGATCGCGCTGGTCGTCGCGTTCGACGCCCTGGGCTTGCCAGCCGTCTCCGAGGTGCTGCGCCAGCTGCTGCTGTGGCTTCCGAACGTGGTGGTGGCGCTGGTGGTGCTGGTGATTGGCGGGTTGGCCGCCAAGGCGCTCAGCAACGTGGTGCGTGGCGCGGCCTCCGATGGCGGGCTGGGCAATGCCGACATGCTGGCGAAGGTGGCCTCCGCCTTGGTCTGGACCTTTGCGATCGTGGTGGCTGTCAACCAGATCGGCATCGCGACCGCGCTGGTGAACACGCTCTTCATGGCGGTGGTCGGGGCGATCGCGCTGGCGCTCGGCCTGGCCTTCGGCCTGGGCGGTCGCGAAACCGCGGCCGAGATCGTGCGCAACTGGTATGGCATGGCCCAGCAAAAGAGCGGACAGATCGCCAGGGCGGCCGAAGTCGCTACCGGCGGTCCGGCCAGTGCCCCGCTGACCGGACTGGATGGCAGGCCAATTTCCAGTTCGACTGCCCCCGGCATGGACGAGCGCTCCGGACCGACCTGACCGGTGAGGCGAATTCGTTGACCTGAAATGGGGCCGTGCGGCGCCGACCGGCCGCTCACTCAGCTCAGCTCAGCTCAGCTCGGCTCAGCTCAGCTCAGCTCAGCTCAGGTCAGGCGAATCAGCGCCGCAATCGCCATCCC
>JAJAZH010000179.1 GCA_026785815.1 Ramlibacter sp.
CTGCAGGGGCAAGCCGTCAATGAGACAATAGCGGGCTCAGATGACAGCTTCCTTCTCCAACTTATCGCTGGCCGAGCCGCTGGCACGCGCCGTAGCCGAAATGGGCTACGAATCCATGACCCCGATCCAGGCCGAGGCGATCCCCGTCGTTCTGACCGGCAAGGACGTGATGGGCGCCGCCCAGACCGGCACCGGCAAGACCGCGGCGTTTTCGTTGCCGCTGCTGCAGCGCCTGCTCAAGCACGAAAACGCGTCGACTTCGCCGGCTCGGCACCCGGTGCGTGCGCTGGTGTTATTGCCGACCCGCGAGCTCGCCATCCAGGTGGCGCAGCAGGTCAAGCTCTACGCCAAGTACACCAACCTGCGCAGCGCCGTGGTGTTCGGCGGCATGGACATGAAGCCGCAGACGCTGGAACTCAAGCGCGGCGTCGAGGTGCTGGTGGCGACGCCCGGCCGGCTGCTCGATCACATCGAAGCCAAGAACGCAGTGCTGAACCAGGTCGAGTACGTGGTGCTCGACGAGGCCGACCGGATGCTCGACATCGGCTTCCTGCCCGACCTGCAGCGGATCCTGTCGTTCCTGCCGAAGCAGCGCACCACCTTGCTGTTCTCAGCCACCTTCTCGCCCGAGATCAAGCGCCTCGCCAACAGTTACCTGAACGATCCGGTCACCATCGAGGTGGCCCGCTCCAACGAGGCGGCATCGACCGTCGAGCAGCACTTCTACAGCGTCAACGACGACGACAAGCGGCGGGCGCTGCACCAGATCGTGCGGCAGCGCGGGCTGAACCAGGCGTTCGTGTTCGTGAACAGCAAGCTCGGTTGCGCACGGCTGGCCCGTTCGCTCGAGCGCGAAGGCCTGAAAACGACCGCGCTGCACGGCGACAAGAGCCAGGACGAGCGGCTCAAGGCGCTGGAATCCTTCAAAAAGGGCGAGGTCGACCTGCTGGTCGCCACCGACGTCGCCGCCCGCGGACTCGACATCAAGGACGTGCCGGCGGTCTTCAACTTCGACGTGCCGTTCAACGCCGAAGATTACATCCACCGCGTCGGCCGCACGGGTCGCGCCGGGGCGTCGGGGCTGGCGGTGACTTTCGTTTCCGGCAGCGATGGCCGGCTGATGGCGGATCTCGAGAAGCTGCTGAAGAAAAAGATCGAGCTCGAAGCGATCGAGTACGAGGAAGACAAGCCACGCGGGCGCATCAACGACGGCCGCCGGGCCTGGCGCGAAGCCGGTGAACTGGGCGACCCGCGCGATGCTCTCGATGTGGCTCCGCCGCCTGAGCAGGCGCCGCGTCCGCAGCGCGAGTTCCGCGCTCCGGCGGCGTCGCGCGATCCGTTCTTCGACCAGCCTTATCAGGCGCCAGCCAGCGATGCGGCGCCGGCCTGGGAGGCCGGTGCACGGCCGTCGACCCGGATCTCGGCCAACATCAAGCCCAACAAGCGCAAGGTCGCCGCGCTGTTCAAGCCCGAATAGGCGTTCGCGGCTCGGGGTCGCGGTTCCGGGTCAGGCCGATTCCCCGGGCGCCCGGGCTTGTTCACACTTCACCTGCACCAACTGCTGGCCGCTGGTCGCGTCGGCCAGGCGCAGCGCACTCAGGCAGCCGCCCCAGACGCATCCGGTGTCCATCGAAAGCAGGTCCGGCCGTTGCAGGAAACCCAGCGTCGACCAGTGTCCGAAGGCGATCGGCACGCCGGCCGTGCGGCGCGCGGGCAGGTCGAACCACGGCAGGTAACCGGGCGGCGCCGCGCCGATGCCGCCCGACGCGCGCAAATCCATCGTCCCCTCCGGCGTGCAGAAGCGCAGGCGCGTCAGCGCATTGACGATCACCCGCAGGCGGTCGTTGCCTTGCAGGGCGTCGTCCCATCGGTCCGGCTGGTTGCCGTACATGTGCGCCAGGAACTCGACCAGTGCCGGGCCGCGCAGCACTGCTTCGACCTCGGCCGCCAGTTGCAGCACCTGCTCCACATCCCACTGCGGCAGCACGCCCCCGTGCACCATCAGCCAGCCGTGCGCGCGGATCGCCATCTTCTGGTGGCGCAGCCAGTCGAGCATCGCCTCGCGTTCTGGCGCCGCCAGGATCGAATCCATCGTGTCGTTGCGGTGCGGCGCCCGCAGGCCATGGGCGACGGCGAGCAGGCTCAGGTCGTGGTTGCCGAGCAGGCAGTGCGCGCTGCCCTGCAGCGCCATCGTCCGGCGCAGCACCGCTGCCGAGTCCGGGCCGCGGTTGACCAGATCGCCCAGCAGGTACACGGTGTCGCGGCTGGGCGAAAAATCGATCTTTGCCAGCAACCGGCCCAGGGCTGAATCGCAGCCCTGTACGTCCCCGATCAGATAGAAAGCCATCCCCGCATTGTGCGGGGCCCTGCGGAGCAGGAGCGCCGGGACTCGCACTGCCCCTGCCGCAGGGGGCATCAAGTAAAGTTCCGACGTGTCCGACTCGCCCTGCCTTTCATGGAATACCTGCTGATCGCTTTCCTGACCTTGCTCAATGGCGTGTTCGCCATGTCCGAGCTGGCGCTGGCATCCAGCCGGAAAGCCCGCTTGCTGACGCTGGCGGAAGACGGCAATGGCGGCGCCAGGGCGGCGCTGCGGCTGCTGGAGCACCCGACCCGTTTCCTGTCCACCGTGCAGGTGGGTATCACGTCGATCGGCGTGCTCAACGGGATCGTCGGCGAGGCGGCTTTCAGCGGTGACCTGGCCAACTGGCTGCGCGGTTTCGGCATCGCGGACCGGCCGGCGGCGATTGCGGCCACCGCGCTGGTGGTGACGGTGATCACCTTCGTCACGATCATCTTCGGCGAGCTGGTGCCCAAGCGGATCGGCCAGCTCTATCCGGAGCCGGTCGCCTGTTGGGTCTCCCGCCCCATGGCCTGGCTGGCCCGCGCCGCCGGCCCGTTCGTGAAGCTGCTGACCGCAACCACCCAGGGCGTGCTCAGGCTGCTGCGCATCGACACCACTCAGACCCGCGGCATGACCGAGGAAGAAATCGACCACAGCCTGGAGGAGGGCGTCGATGCCGGCGTGATCGAGCAGCACGAGCGCCAGATGGTGCGCAACCTGTTCGACCTGGACGACCGGCCGCTGACTTCGATGATGGTGCCGCGCTCGGAGATCGAATGGCTGGAGGCCGGATTTTCGGTGGCCGATGGCCTGCGCCAGGCCGGCGAGGACGGCGCTCACTCCTGGTACCCGGTATGCCGGGGTTCGCTGGACGACGTGGTCGGCGTGGTCAGCGTGGCGCAGCTGCTGCACCTGGGTCCGGATCCCTCCGGCGCGGTGGAGTCGCATGCGCAGCCGGCGTTGTTCGTGCCGGAAACCCTGACCGGCATGGAACTGCTGGAGCAGTTTCGCCAGCGCTCCGGCCGCATGGTGTTCGTGGTCGACGAGTACGGTGTGGTACAGGGACTGATGACGCCGCACGACCTGCTCGAGGCGATCACGGGCGAACTGCAACCGGGGGCGCAGGCCGACGCCTGGGCCACCCGGCGCTCCGACGGGTCCTGGCTGCTCGACGGCATGATGCCGGTCTCGGAACTGAAGGCGCGGCTCGACATCCGGGAGCTGCCGGAGGAGTCGCGCGGCCGCTACAACACCGTCGCCGGATTGCTGCTGGCGGTGTCGGGCCGGCTGCCGCAAACCGGCGAGCGCATCGACTGCGGCGACTGGCTGTTTGAAGTGGTGGATCTCGACGGCCGGCGCATCGACAAGGTGCTGGCCAGTCACCGGCCCGGCGTGGCGGCTGAACAACCTGTGGCCGTTTCGCCGGCCTGAGCGAGGGAACAAGCATGTCCGACGCGCTGTACTACGAAAAACCGGTGTTGCTCGATCGGGAAAAGCACCGTGGCCGCCGGGTGCGTGCGACCAGCAGCTTTGCGTTTGCCGGCAAGGCGAACTCGTTGTTCCTGGCCGGGGTCGAATTCAACGAGGCCTGCAAGGAATACGCGATCGTCTTTACCCGTGCGGGCAGCGGCAAGGTGGTCCCGGTCGCGATGCTGGGCCTGCGCGCGCGGGAGAACCTGTTCGTGGACGCCGATGCGAAATGGGACGCCGGCTATGTCCCGGCTTTCCTGCGGCGCTATCCGTTCGTGCTGGCCAACCTGCCCGGCCGCACCGATCTCGCCGTCTGCATCGACGAGGCCTTTGACGGGGTCGATGGCAAGGACGGCGAGCCGCTGTTCGATGCGCAGGGCAACAACACCGCTTTCCTGCAGAACGCGCTGGAGTTCCTTACCCGCTACCAGGCGGAATACCTGCGGACCGAGGCGTTCTGCCAACGGCTGGAGCAGGCCGGATTGCTGATGGAGATGAACGCCAAGGCCGATCTGGTGGACGGCCGCAGCTTCACGGTCAACGGGCTCATGATCGTGGACGAAAAAAAGCTGATGGCGCTGCCGGATTCCGCCGTGCTGCCGTTGGTCCGCTCCGGCGAGATGCACCTGATATCGATGCACCTGGTGTCGCTGTCGAACATGCAGAAACTGGTGGACCGGATGGCTGCCCGAGGCGGTGCATTGCCGCCCGCACCGCGCCCCGGCTAGGTGTGCGGCTCGAACTGGGTCGAGTCGATCACCTCGACCGCACCTTCGGCGACCAGGCGCCGCAGCAAGCCGTCGACTTCGCTGGCCGCCATCCCGGAATTGCTCAGGATCCAGCGCCGGTTCACCGGGCGGTTGCTCATCATCGACAGTGCGCGATAGATGCCGGCGGTCTTGCTGACCGAGCGCAGCCGGGGCCAGTGTTTCAGGCGATAGATCAGGCGGTCGGCCGAGTCAATCGGGGCGTTGCTGGCCAGGCGGCGCCGCCGTTCGGGCGCCAGCAGGGCGGACGTCTTGCGCAGCCAGAGCGAGAGCCGGTCAGCGACCCGGATTTGCATCGGCACGAACAACGGATAACAACATGAGACCCAGTGTCGGCCGATCCAAACACGCCGCCGTAGGCGAATGGTCGAGCGGCGCTAGGCCGATTGCCTAGCGGGTTGGCAGCAGGTCAGCCGACCGGGCCGGGGCTGGCCGTCTTGCCCAACGGATCTTCCGACGGCCGCAGCACGGCCAGCAAGTCGGACGTGGTGCGCAGGATGAGTCCGGCACCGGCCGCGCGCAGTTCGTCTTCGGTGCCGAAGCCACACAGCACCCCGATGGTCTGGGCTCCGGCGGCGATACCGGTGCGAATGTCGACCGTGGTGTCGCCGATCATCAGGCAGTTTGCCGGATCGACGCCCATGGCTTTGGCCGCATGCAACAGCGGCTCCGGATGCGGCTTCATCCGCCGCGTGGTTTGCGCGCCCACCACCGCCGCGAAGTGCTCACTGACGCCGAAATGCTGCAGGAAGCGCTCGATCCGCGGCGCCGAGCCGGTCGAGATCGTGCTCATCGGATACAGCGCGGCCAGGGTGACGAGCATCTCCTGCACGCCGGCCATCATGTCGTGCGGGACTTCGTCGACCGCTTCCAGATTGCGGGAATGCGCCGGATCATTGCCGCGGTTGCGCACGGTGCGCAGCCGTTCACGCAGCCGCGACACCGGCACGTCGAGCCCGAGCCGGTCCAGCAGGCCGTACGCCTTGCTGACCGGTGTCTCCGCGCCCATCACGAGCCGGCGCGCCAGCAGCTCGGCGCGCCTGCCGCTCACCAGTGGCACGGCGTCGAACATCCCCGCAATCCGCGTGACCAGGTGGTCGTCGGTGTCCGCGATGGTGCCGTCGACGTCGAAGCAGAGCGCGCGAACCCGGGAGAGGTCAAGATCCATGAGGGGCTCTCCGGGGCGGTTTCACCAGTGAAGCTGCAGCGCGTAACCAATCGATTGCTGTCATTGAGCAACGTTGGAGCTACGTATGAAAGTCTATGTTGAAAGCGCCTTGGCTGTCATGCCTACCTGATGGTCTGACTATGTTACCCGCAGCGCAAAGTTGGGCGTGCATGGTCCATGCTGGCAACCCGGATGGGTCCGTCGATACCCCGACGCACCCTTCACCAAAGGCGCGGGCCTGTGGTGGATTTCCTCTACTTGTGCCACACGGATGCGCGTACTATCGGCGCGGCAATGGAAGAGCAACTCAGTTCACTATCCCTCAACTTGGAGCCACGAATGGCGTTCGGTTTCGTTGTACTTGCGAAGCACATCGTTGCTGTGGTTATGGCGGTGGTTGCCCCCTGGCACTTGCTGCGGAGATCGAGATGACCACACAGGGGTCATTTCGGTTTTTGATCATTCGAGGAGTTATCGAGACTGGTGACTACCGCAAAGTCGTGGACCTTATTGCCGATGATGGCAACCACGACGCAGCATTTCTTCTTCAGAGTAAGGGAGTATTTGTCGAGTCCCCGGGCGGCTCGCTTGACGAAGCGATGAAGCTGAGCCGACTCTTCCGGGACATTTACGCAAAGATCACTGTGATCCGACAGTGCTCAAGTGCCTGCTTCCTGCTTTACGC
>JAJAZH010000180.1 GCA_026785815.1 Ramlibacter sp.
TGGTGGTGGGGGCCGCGGCGATCTATCTGGGGCTGCCCCTCGACAAATTCGCGCTGACCGTGATGGTGCTGGTGGCCGCGCTTCCCAGCGCCAGCAATGTTTCGGTCCTAGCCGAGCGCTTCGGCGCCGACACCGGCCGCATCGCCCGCATCATCCTGCTCACCACCGCCGCCGCTTTCCTGACCTTCTCGGGCGCGGTGGCGTTGCTGCGTTAAGTGCGACCCCGGGTCGACGGACACCGTCGCCGCAGCCAGCCGCCCCCGATAATCGCCGCATGACTTCATTCGTTCCCTTGGTCGATCTGACCCGTGGCGGCACCCTGGAGTGCCAGCATGCCGGGGCCATCGCGGTGGCGGATAGCGACGGCAAGCTGCTGGCCCGGGTGGGCGATCCGCACTTCATCGCCTTCACCCGCTCGACGCTCAAGGCATTTCAGGCGCTGCCATTCGTGCAGGGAGGCGGTCCGCGCCACTTCGGTTTCGACGACCGCAACCTGGCCATGCTGTGTGCCAGCCACAGCGGCGAGCCCATGCACGTGACCCAGGTGCAGTCGGTGCTGGACAAGATCGACGTGAGCTATCGCAAGCTCCAGTGCGGCTGCCATGTGCCGTACTTCGTCGAGCTCGGCGTCGGGCCGGCACCAGCGGCCATCGACGAGCGCCATCACAACTGCAGCGGAAAGCACGCAGGTTTCCTGTCCTATTGCGCGCAACACGGACTGCCGCTCGACAGCTACCTCGAGCCGGCGCATCCGCTGCAGCAGGCGATCCGCCGTGACGTCGCCCGTGCCGCGGGACTGGCCCCGGGCGACCTGAAGTTCGGCGTCGACGGCTGCTCGGCGCCGAACTACGCGATGCCCTTGTCCAGCCTGGCGCGCGCTTATGCCCGCCTGGCCAGCGGACCGGCGGACAGCGAATTCGGCGAGAGCTTCGCGCAGTTGGCGCAGGCGATGACTTCGAATCCCGACCTGGTCTCCGGCACCGGCCGCAACGACCTGGCTTTCATGCGCGCCGGTCGCGGCGACTGGGTCACCAAGGTCGGCGCCGATGGGGTCCAGGCGATCGCCAGCAAGAGCCGGCGCCAGGCGATCGCGATCAAGGTGGCCGACGGCAACAAGACCGCCTTGTTCGCTGCCAGCGTCGAGGCGCTGGATCAGCTCGGCTGGCTCGACCCGAAGCAGCGCGAGGAGCTGCAGCCCTGGCGGGCCGAGGTGATCGCCAACTGGCGTGGCACGCCGGTCGGCGCACGGAAAGCGGTGTTCCGGTTGCAGGCTGGCTGAGTCGGCGGGCTGGCGAAAACACTTCACAATCGGCCGTAGCGAACTGTGCAAGGAGCCCGCTTGAAAACCGTGAGCCTCATCGGTGCGCCGACCGACGTCGGTGCCAGCGTGCGTGGCGCCGGCATGGGGCCGGATGCGCTGCGGGTGGCGGGACTGGTCGAGATGCTGCGCGCCAACGGGCTCGACGTGATCGATCACGGCAACCTCGCCGGGCCGCCCAACCCATGGACGGCCATTGGCGAAGGACCTCGGCACCTGGAGGAGGTGGTGGCCTGGAACCGGGCGGTCTTCAACGCCGTCGCCGACGTGCTGGCCCGGGGCCAGACGCCGCTGCTGATGGGCGGCGACCACTGCCTGGCGATCGGCTCGATCAGCGCCATCGCGCGCCATTGCCGCCAGCAGGGAAAGTTGCTGCGCGTGATCTGGCTCGACGCCCACTCCGACGTCAACACCGCCGCCAGCAGCCCCAGTGGCAACCTGCACGGCATGCCGGTGTCGTGCCTGCTGGGACACGGCCCGCCGGAGTTGACGGGATGGAGCGGGCAGCCGGCGGCGCTGAGCGCGGGCGACATCGACTTCATCGGCATCCGCAGCGTCGACGCGCAGGAAAAACAGGCGGTCCGCCAGCTCGGCTTGCAGGTGTTCGACATGCGCCACATCGACGAGCACGGCATGCGCTACACCATGACCGAAGCGCTGCACGACGTCGACGACAACACCCACCTGCATGTGAGTTTCGACCTCGATTGCCTGGATCCGATCGAAGCGCCAGGCGTCGGTACCGGCGTGCGGGGCGGGCCGACCTATCGCGAGATGCAGCTGTGCATGGAAATGATCGCCGACACCGGCCGGCTGGCTTCGCTCGACGTGGTGGAAATCAATCCGGCGCTGGACGTGCGCAACCGCACCGCCGAACTGGCCGTGGAGTTTGTCGCCAGCCTGTTTGGCGCTTCCACGCTGGTCCGCTGACCACCGCTGTCATCCCGGGCTTGACCCGGGATCGATGCCAGCCAGACTGCTTGAAACAAGTCCTTCATCCGAAAGGGATGCAGCTCCTGCAAGCGACGCCGCTGTCCCTGCACGCGTTGTTCCTGATCGACGGCTGTTTGTTTCCGACCAGTGTCGTTGCTGGCGCCGGCGCGATGTCCTATCCCGGATCGAGTCCGGGATGACGTGTTGATTGAATCAGCGGCCGCCGCGAACGCTCAGGCGCTGGGGCGGTCGCCGGCTTCATCCTCGCTTTCGTCGTCATCATCGTCCTCGTCGACGGCAAGCTGGTCGAGTTCCCGGGCATCCGCATCGCCGCTGTCGCCGCCGACGCTGGCGCGGTCGATGTGGTCGGGGAGGATATCGGCCCCCGTGCTGCTGTCCATCAGGTCGACCGAGCCGCGCTCGCCAGTGCCGGAGCGATCGCTGTCGCTTGCCAACTGGTCTGGCCCCAGCTCACCGATGCTGTCGCTGCCGGAGTCGGAGCTGTCGCTGGGGCCGAGCAGGTCGGCGCCGCGACCGCTGGAATAGACGGGGGCCCGTTCGCCCCCCAGGATGCTGCTCTTTGACATGGTGTGCCCTTGGTTGAGAACACGCTAGTCTTGCGCTGTCGCTGGAGGCTGCGCGTCGGCGTGTTCTTACATGCGTGTCAGCCGAAAGCCCGGTCCCGCCGCTCGGCTACCGCCACCAGTGGAACGCCGGCCGGATCGCTGCCAGCGAAGCGACTTTCAGCGTGCCACCGAGCTGCAGCTCGTCTTGCACATCTCGCTGACCTTTCCCGATACTTCCTAAACTCATGATCTGCCTTCTGACCATGCTTACATTTTTAGAAGCATCGTCCGTCAGAGCCGATGGCTGGGGTTGCAGTTGACGTCCGCGACCGGCTGTCAGACCTTGCCTACACCCTCAAGCGAGCAGGCTGACGTTGCCGCCGGCGGCGGTGGTGTCGATGGTGACCGTCTGTTCGGTGCAAAAGCGGTAAAGATAGTGAGGGCCGCCGGCTTTGGGGCCGGTGCCTGACAGCCCTTCGCCGCCGAACGGCTGGACACCGACCACGGCGCCGATCATGTTGCGGTTGACGTAGACGTTTCCGACCTGCGCGCGGGCGGCCAGCGACTGCGCCCGGCTGTCGATTCGGGTCTGGATTCCGAGGGTCAGCCCGTACCCCAGCGAGTTGATCTGGTCGATGACTGCATGCGGGTCGCCGCTCCAGCGCACGACCTGCAGAACCGGCCCGAAAATCTCCTGCTGCACGTCCGCAATGTTCTTCACTTCGAAGATCTGCGGCGCGACCAGCAACGGCCCACGGTTGCGCTGGCTCGTGCCGTTGGACCCGTGCAAGCCGGTGGCGCGCAAGCGTTGCAGCTGTTTTTCGATCGCGTCGAAAGCTTCCTGGTCGATGACCGGGCCGACATCGGTCGACAGCAGCTCCGGAGCGCCGGTGACGAGCTGGTCCGCTGCGCCGCGAACCATGGCGATCACGGCGTCGGCGATGCCCTCGTGGACGCACAACAGGCGCAGCGCCGAGCAGCGTTGCCCGGCCGAGCGGAAGGCGCTCTGAACCACGGCGTCGGCGACCTGTTCCGGCAGCGCGGTGGAGTCGACCAGCATGGCGTTGATGCCACCGGTCTCGGCGATCAGCGGCACGATCGGGCCGTCCCTGGCCGCCAGCGCCCGGTAGATGATCCGGGCCACCTGGGTCGAGCCGGTGAACACCACGCCGGCGATCCGTGGTTCGGCCACCAGCGCCGCGCCCACCGTCTCGCCGGGGCCATGGAGCAATTGCAGGACATCGGTGGGCACGCCGGCCTGGTGCAACAGCCGCACCGCTGCCAGCGCGATGGCGGGAGTCTGCTCGGCCGGCTTGGCCAGCACACTGTTGCCGGTGGCGAGCGCCGCGGCCACCTGCCCGGTGAAGATCGCCAGCGGAAAATTCCAGGGGCTGATGCAGACCCAGGCGCCACGTGCCGACAGCCGCAATTCGTTCGATTCGCCGGTGAGGCCGATGGTGCCGGTCGCCAGCGCGTCGGACGGTCCCGCCAGCGGCAGCGACTGCGGCTGCATGATGCGCTCGGCTTCGTTGGCGTAGTAACGCAGGAAGTCCACCGCTTCCCGCACTTCGGAGACGGTATCGCCCCAGGTCTTGAACGCCTCTTTCACCAACAAGGCGCACAGCTGCGGCAGATCGCGTTCCATCGCGATGGCGGCCCGGCGCAGGATTGCTGCGCGTTCGGCGACGGGCATGCGACTCCAGCTTCGGCCCGCTGCGATGGCGCGGTCCACCGCAGCCGCTGCCGTCCTGCTGTCGAACAGCGGAACCACCGGCACCTGCAGCGAGCGCCAGGCGTTCAGCAGCGGATCGCGCATCGCTTCGACGGTCAGGTCCAGGCCGGCGCTGTTGCGTCTCGCCTGGCCATAGATCTCTGCCGGCAGCGGTAACGCTGGCTCCGACGCCAACCGCAGCGGCGAGACCAGTAGTTGGTCCATGCCGACGGATTCGTCCGCCAGCTGGTGCACGAACGACGAGTTCGCGCCGTTCTCCAGCAGCCGCCGCACCAGGTAGGCCAGCAGGTCCCGGTGCTGCCCGACCGGCGCGTAAACGCGGCAACGGATCGCCGGGTCCTTGAGCACCTCGCGGTAGATGCCTTCGCCCATGCCGTGCAGCCGCTGCAGTTCGAACCTGGCGGGTTGCGCCCCCTCGCGGGGCAGGGGCGAAGCGCCGTGGGGGCTCACATGATTCACTTTCGCCATCTGCAGGATCGCCGCGATGGTGCCGGCGTTGTGGGTCGCGAACTGGGGATAGATCACGTCGCTGGCGTCGAACAGCGCGTGGGCGCAGGCCAGGTAGGAGATATCGGTGTGGTGCTTGTGGGTGAACACCGGGTAGTGCGGCAGACCCAGCTCCTGCGCCCGCTTGATTTCCGCGTCCCAGTAAGCGCCCTTGACCAGCCGGCACATGAAGCGCAGGTTGAGCTGGCGTCCGAGCTGGGCGACATGCGCGATCAATTCCAGCGCGCGGGATTGATAGGACTGCAAGGCCAGGCCGAAGCCCTGCCATTGCGGCTGTTCCAGCGCCACCCGCCGGGCCAGCGCTTCGAAGACATCCAGCGACAGTTCCAGCCGGTCCACTTCCTCGGCGTCGATGGTGAGGTTGATGCTGGCGCGGGCCGCCAGCTCGCACAGGCTCCAGACGCGCGGGACCAGTTCGGCCAGCACGCGTTCGCGCTGCGCGTCTTCGTAACGCGGATGAAGCGCGCTCAGCTTGATCGAGATGCCGTCGTTGTCGACCGGCGAGCGGTCCGGACGGCCGTCCCGGGCAATCGCTGCGATCGCGTCGCGGTAGCTCTCGAAATAGTGTTGCCCGTCGGCCCCGGTACGCGCGCCTTCGCCCAGCATGTCGTACGAATAACGCAGGTTCGCAAGCTTGCGGCGCGCATCCGCCGCTTCGCCCAGCGCCTCGGCGATGGTTTGACCGAGCACGAACTGCCGTCCCAGCAACTGCACGGCGCGCAATGTCGCGGCGACGACGGTCCTGGCGCCCAGGCGGGACAGCAGGCCCGGCTCGTGGCCGGTGGGCAGCAGCCTCTTGGACATCGAGATCGCCGCCTGCGACAGCCGTGCCAGCGGCGAATCCGGCGAACCGTCGAAATCCGCGCGACCGAGCTGGTCGGCGGTGAGCGCGATCGCGGTCTCTGCGTCGGGAACGCGCAGCAGCGCTTCGGCCAGCCGCATCAGCGCCAAGCCCTCGGCGCTGGCGATCGGGTATTCCTTCAGCAGGCTTTCCATCGCCCAGAACGGCGGCGGGTGCTTGCGCACCGCGTCGACCCAGGGCCTGGCGGTGCGGGCTGCGGCGGGCCAGTCCAGTGCGCCTTCGAGCAAGGCCAGGTGAGCGGCGACGATGGCGGTTTCGGGCCGGTAGGGAGAGGGCAGGTGCTGTGTCATGCAGCAATCGTCGCTAAATTCGCAGTGGATTTCACGCTAAATTCAGGAGATGCACAAAACAAATCACTAGGGCTGGCGCCCAACCTGGCCGATCTGGACCGCATCGACCTGCGCATCCTGGACGTGCTGCAGCGCGAAGGCCGCCTGTCCAACCTCAAGCTCGCGGAAGCGGTGGTGTTGTCGCCGACCGCGGTGCTGGCGAGGGTGCAGCGGCTTTCACGCGACGGCTACATCTTGGGCTACGAGGCGCGCCTGAACCCGGCGCAGCTGGGCGCCGCCGGCATGCTGGTGTTCGTCGAAGTGCTGCTGGATCGCACCACGCCGAACGTGTTCGAGGCATTCAAGGCGGCGGTGCAGATGCATGCCGAGATCATGGAGTGCCACATGCTGGCCGGCGGCTTCGACGACCTGCTCAAGACCCGGATGGCGGACATGCAGGCCTATCGCAACTTCGCCGGCACCGTGCTGTGGCAGTTGCCCGGGGTGCGCGAGACGCGCACCTATGCCGTGATGGAAGAGGTCAAGAGCACCACCCGGCTGGCGCTGGGCGTGTAGCCCCGGCAAGGCCGTGCAGCGCGGGGCACCGCACGGCCAGCCCGCTCAGCGCACCTTGCCGTCCTTCCAGGCCTGCAGCAGCTTGTCGTAGGCAATGGTTTCGCCCTTGGGCTTTTCGTTGGCCAGCTTGGCCCAGGGAGCGCCCTTGTCCGACAGCCACTTGGCCGGGTCGCTCTTGGCGTTGAGCTTGGGCGCGCACTTGGCCATGCCGGCCCGCTCCAGCCGGCCCAGCACCTGGTCCATCTCTTCGGCCAGCGTATCCATCGCGCCCTGCGGCGTCTTCTCGCCGGTCACGGCCTGCGCCACGTTCTTCCACCACAGCTGCGCCAGCTTCGGATAGTCGGGAACGTTGGTGCCGGTCGGCGTCCATGCCACCCGGGCCGGGCTGCGGTAGAACTCCACCAGGCCGCCCAGGTTGGGCGCCAGGTCGGTCATGGCCTTGGAGCGGATGTCGGATTCGCGGATCGGCGTCAGGCCCACGATGGTCTTTTTCAGCGAGATCGTCTTGGAGGTGACGAACTGCGCATACAGCCAGGCCGCGGCCGTGCGATTGGCGTCATGGGCCGAGAAAAAGGTCCACGAGCCCACGTCCTGGTAGCCGTTCTGCATGCCCTGCTTCCAGTAGGGGCCGTTCGGTCCGGGGGCCATGCGCCACTTGGGCGTGCCGTCGGCGTTGACCACCGGCAGGCCCTTCTTGGTCATGTCGGCGGTGAAGGCCGTGTACCAGAAGATCTGCTGGGCGATCTGGCCCTGCGCCGGCACCGGACCGGCCTCGCCGAAGGTCATGCCAGTGGCTTCCTTGGGAGCGTACTTCTTCATCCAGTCCACGTACTTGGTCAGCGCATAGACGGCGGCCGGCGAATTGGTCGCGCCGCCGCGCGAGACCGAGGCGCCCACCGGCGTGCACTTGTCGGCGGCTACGCGGATGCCCCATTCGTCCACCGGCATGCCGTTGGGAATGCCCTTGTCGGCGGTGCCGGCCATCGACAGCCAGGCGTCGGTGAAGCGCCAGCCCAGCGAGGGATCCTTCTTGCCGTAGTCCATGTGGCCGTAGATCGGCTTGCCGTCGATGGTCTTGACGTCGTTGGTGAAGAACTCGGCGATGTCCTCGTAGGCGCTCCAGTTCAGCGGCACGCCCAGGTCATAGCCGAACTTGGCCTTGAACCTGTCCTGCAGGTCCTTGCGGGCGAACAGGTCGGCGCGGAACCAGTACAGGTTGGCGAATTGCTGGTCCGGCAGCTGGTACAGCTTGCCGTCCGGCGCAGTGGTGAAGCTGGTGCCGATGAAGTCCTTGATGTCCAGGCCGGGGTTGGTGAACTCCTTGCCCTTGCCCGCCATGTAGTCGGTCAGGTTCATCACCTTGCCGTAGCGGTAGTGGGTGCCGATCAAGTCGCTGTCGGAAATCCAGCCGTCGTAAATCGACTTGCCCGACTGCATCGAGGTCTGCAGCTTCTCGACCACGTCGCCTTCCTGGATGAGGTCGTGCTTGACCTTGATCCCGGTGATCTCCTCGAACGCCTTGGCCAGCGTCTTCGATTCGTACTCGTGGGTGGTGATCGTCTCGGACACCACCGAGATCTCCTTCACCCCCTTGGCCTGCAGCTTCTTGGCGGCGTCGATGAACCATTTCATCTCCGCCGTCTGCTGTTGCTTGTTCAGGGTCGACGGCTGGAATTCGCTGTCGATCCACTTCTTGGCCTCGGCCTCGCCGGCCCATCCCTGGCTGGCAGCCGCGCAAGCGGCGGCCAGTGCCAGTGCGGTGTAACGCATCTTCATGACAGGTTTCTCCTCGTAGTCGCTTCCCGCATTGCAGTGAGGTCATCACGGCCCCGGGAAGCATTCCGGGCCGGATTCCGTCGGACACCAGCTTCAGCCCCGTCGCATGACCAGCACCAGCACCGCCATCGACGCAACGAAGCTGATCCAGATGCTCGGCTCCTGTTGCAGCGAGAACCACTGGGCAAACTTTCCAGTCAGGCCGACGAAGGCAAGGTTCACGTAGGCCGCCGCCAGCAGGCCGATGAACAGCCGGTCGCCGCGGGTGGTGGCGATCGGCAGCAAGCCCTTGCGCAGCACGGCGGGAGACTTGATCTCCCACACGGTCATCCCCGCCAGCAGCAGGGCGATGCACGTGAAGAAAACAGCCACCGGGGTGGTCCAGGCCATCCAGCTAAACATGTCGGTCTCCTATCTCCTGATCAGTTGAGGACAGAGCTGAAGATCCGTCCCAAGATTCCTTGCTTAGACCCGGCCCATCGCGAACCCCTTGGCGATGTAGTGGCGGACGAACCAGATGACGACCGCGCCCGGCACGATGGTCAGCACGCCAGCGGCGGCCAGCGTGGCCCAGTCCATGCCCGAAGCGGAGACCGTGCGCGTCATGGTCGCGACGATCGGCTTGGCGTTGACGCTGGTGAGCGTTCTGGCGAGCAGCAGCTCGACCCAGCTGAACATGAAGCAGAAGAACGCGGCCACGCCCACGCCCGCCTTGATCAGCGGCAGGAAGATGCGGAGGAAGAAACGCGGGAAGGAATAGCCGTCGATGTAGGCGGTCTCGTCGATTTCGCGCGGGATGCCGCTCATGAAGCCTTCGAGGATCCACACGGCGAGTGGCACGTTGAACAGCAGGTGTGCCAGCGCCACCGCGATGTGCGTGTCCATCAGGCCGACGGTGGAATAGAGCTGGAAGAACGGCAGCAGGAAGACGGCCGGCGGCGTCATGCGATTGGTCAGCAGCCAGAAGAACAGGTGCTTGTCGCCCAGGAAGCTGTAGCGCGAGAACGCGTAGGCCGCGGGCAGGGCCACCGTGACCGAGATCACCGTGTTGATGGCCACATAGATCAGGCTGTTGATGTAGCCCGAGTACCAGGACGGGTCGGTGAAGATGGTGTGGTAGTTGCGCCAGGTGAATTCATTGGGCCAGAGCGAGAAGCTCGAGAGGATTTCCTCGTTGGTCTTGAAGCTCATCATCGCCATCCAGTAGATTGGCAACAGCGCGAACACGATGTAGGCGATGAGAAACAGCGAACGGGCGCGAAAGCGGGGCTCACGCATGGCCAGTCTCCTTGTCCTGCGTGCCCACGCGCTGCATCCAGTTGTACAGGACGAAGCACAGCAGCAGGATGATGAGGAAATAGATCAGGGAGAACGCGGCAGCCGGTCCCAGGTCGAACTGGCCCACCGCCTTCTGGGTCAGGTATTGCGACAGGAAGGTGGTGGCGTTGCCCGGGCCGCCGCCGGTGAGCACGAAGGGCTCGGTGTAGATCATGAAGCTGTCCATGAAGCGCAGCAGCACGGCGATCATCAGCACGCCGCGCATCTTGGGCAGCTGGATGTAGCGGAACACGGCGAAGCTGCTGGCGCCGTCGATACGCGCGGCCTGGTAGTAGGCGTCGGGGATCGAGCGCAGGCCGGCAAAGCACAGTAGCGCCACCAGCGGGGTCCAGTGCCACACGTCCATTGCCAGCACCGTCAACCAGGCGTCGCGGGCGTTGCCGGTGTAGCTGTAGTCGACGCCCAGCCGCTGCAGCGCCGCGCCCAGCAAGCCGATGTCGGCGCGGCCGTAGATCTGCCAGATGGTGCCTACCACGTTCCAGGGGATGAGCAGCGACAGCGCCACGATGACCAGCACGGCCGAGGCCTTCCAGCCTTCGGCGGGCATCGAGAGCGCGAGCGCAATTCCCAGCGGAATTTCCACTGCAAGCACCGCCAGCGAGAAGCCCAGTTGCCGCACCAGCGCGCTGTGCAGTTCCTCGTCGCGCATTACCGAGGCAAACCATTCCGTGCCGACAAAGACACGCCGCTCCGGCGAGATGATGTCCTGCACCGAGTAGTTGACCACGGTCATCAGCGGCAGGATGGCCGAGAAGGCGACGCACACCAGCACCGGCAGGATCAGCAGCCAGGCCTTCTGGTTGACGGGCTTCATGCAGCCCCCACGTTTGCTGCGCTTGTCATGCCACCAGCTCCTCGTTCCTGTAAAAGCAGCTGTGCTCGCTCACCAGCTGCAGCCATGCTGTGTCGCCCACTGCCGGCGCCGGCGTGTCCG
Source organism: Ramlibacter sp. (assembly GCA_026785815.1). Classification (GTDB taxonomy): domain Bacteria; phylum Pseudomonadota; class Gammaproteobacteria; order Burkholderiales; family Burkholderiaceae_C; genus Ramlibacter. Next base: position 10,812 of record JAJAZH010000180.1, read on the forward strand.
GGTCCAGTCGTGCCTTGACGGTCTGGCCCGCAACGCTGGCGGTGAGCAGCAGGTGGGTGCCGATGTCCTGCAACTGCAAGACAGTCGCTGCCAGGGCCCCGCTGTCGCCGGTCCGCGCCAGCCGCACGTATTCGGGCCGCACGCCCAGCTTGAAGTCACCGTCGGGCAGCAGCAGTCCGGCGGGCAAGGGCAGGCAAGCGCCGGCCAGCTGCAGCACGCCGCCCTGGGACAGCACCGGCAGGAAGTTCATGCCCGGCGAGCCGATGAAATGGCCAACGAAGGTGTGCTGGGGCCGCTCGAACAGCGCGTCCGCGCTGCCCACCTGCACCGCGCGCCCGCGCGTCATCACCATCACCTGGTCGGCGAAGGTCAGCGCCTCGACCTGGTCGTGGGTGACGTAGATCAGCGTGAGCTTGAGCTCATGGTGGATCTGCTTGAGCTTGCGCCGCAGCTGCCATTTCAGGTGCGGGTCGATCACCGTCAGCGGTTCGTCGAACAGCACTGCGGACACGTCCGGCCGCACCAGGCCGCGGCCCAGCGAGATCTTCTGCTTCGCGTCGGCTGGCATGTTGACCGCGCGCTGATTGAGCTGGCCAGAAAGCTCCAGCATCTCGGCGATTTCGCCGACCCGGCGCCTGATCTGGTCGGCCGGCATCTTGCGATTGCGCAGCGGGAAGGCCAGGTTGTCGGCGACGGTCATGGTGTCGTAGACCACCGGGAACTGGAACACCTGCGCGATGTTGCGCTGCTGCGGCGAGGCTTGCGTCACGTCCAGCCCGTCGAACTTGACGCTGCCCTGCGACGGCGCGAGCAGGCCGGAGATCAGGTTGAGCATGGTGGTCTTGCCGCAGCCCGATGGACCCAGCAGCGCGTAGGCTCCGCCGTCCTCGAAGCGCATCTGCAGCGGCAACAGGGCGTAATCGCTGTCTTCGCGCGGGTCGGGCCGATACGCATGGGCCAGGTCAAGGTCGATGCGGGCCATGTCAGCCTCCGCCCGCTCGGTGCGGCGCCACCAGCAGCAGGCCGTCGGCGTCGAACACATAGACCTGGGCCGGGTGGAGGTAAAGCGTGACGGGCGCCCCCAGATCGAAGTGGTGCACTCCGGTGAGCTGCGCCACCAGAGCGCCCACCGCGGTCTCGGCATGCACGTAGGTGTCGGAGCCGGAGATCTCGGCCAGCTCGACCCGCCCGGGCAGCGCCACGTCGCCGCTGCGCTGGCGCACCCGCAGCGCACTGGCGCGCACGCCGATGGTCAGTGCCTTCGATGCGGCCGGCGGCAGCGGGATCGACAGATCGGGCCCCGCCTGCAATGTCACCCCCAGCGAGGCTGCCTGCGCGGCGACCAGGTTCATGGGCGGGTCGCTGAAGGCGCGCGCCACGCGCAGCGACTTCGGCGCGTGAAAAACCTCTGCCGTCGGTCCGTATTGCAGCAGTTCGCCGGCGTCCAGCACCGCCGTGTGGCCGCCCAGCAGCAGCGCCTCGGCCGGTTCCGTAGTGGCGTAGATCACCGTGGAATCGCCCGCCGCGAACAGCTGGGCCAGCTCGTCGCGCAGCTCTTCCCGCAGCTTGTAGTCGAGGTTCACCAGCGGCTCGTCCAGCAGCATCAGCGGCGCCTGTTTGATGAGCGCCCGCGCCAGGGCCACGCGCTGCTGCTGGCCGCCGGACAGCTCGGACGGATAGCGGTCCAGGAACATGTCGATGTGCAGGCGCGCCGCCAGCTCGCGCACGCGCCGCGCGATGTCCTTCTCGCCGCGCAGCTTCAGCGGCGAGGCGATGTTGTCGGCGACCCGCAGCGAGGGGTAGTTGATGAACTGCTGGTACACCATGGCCACGTTGCGCTCGCGCACGGTCAGGCCGGTCACATCCTGGCCGTCGACGCAGACCCGGCCGGCGCTGGGCCGGTCCAGGCCCGCCATGATGCGCATCAGCGTGGTCTTGCCGGCCTGCGTCGCGCCCAGCAGTACCGTGACGGCGCCGCCGCGCGGCGCCAGGCTCATGTCATAGAGCCAGGGCTGCGCGCCCACGGTCTTGCTGATGCCGTCCAGGGTCAACTCCATCACACCGCCTTTCGCTGATCGGATGCCGTTCGAACCGGTGCCTAGTTTTGTTCCTTTTGACGCGCCTCGTGTCAGAGGTTTCCCTCGGTTCGTTCGTTCTGTTTCTTCCCTCAGTCGCCTGGATGACAGCCGGCGCCGGAAAACGATCGTTGTGGTTTGACCCGGTCCGCCGCGCAGGTCCGGATGCGCTCAGGGGTGGCGCACAGTTAGGATGGCGCCATGTTCGGTTTTGCGCTACGTCACCCGCCATGACCTACTTGCTGGCCCTGGACCAGGGCACTTCGAGTTCGCGCAGCATCGTGTTCGACGAGCACGGCAGCATCGTGGCACAGGCGCAGCACGAGCTGCCGCAGATCTATCCGCAGCACGGCTGGGTCGAGCACGACCCGGTGCAGATCTGGAACGGCCAGCTAGCCACCGCGCGTGAAGCGCTGGCGAAGGCGAAGCTGCGAGCCTGCGACATCCGGGCCATCGGCATCACCAACCAGCGCGAAACCACGCTGGTCTGGAACCGCCAGTCCGGCGCGCCGATTCACAATGCGATCGTCTGGCAGGACCGGCGCGGCGAACCGCTGTGCGCGCAGCTGAGGGCGCAGGGCCATGGACCGATGATCCGGTCGCGCACCGGGCTGCTGGTCGATTCCTATTTTTCCGCGACCAAGATCCGGTGGCTGCTCGACCAGGTGCCAGGCGCCCGGGAGCAGGCGCGGCGTGGCGAGCTGGCCTTCGGCACGGTGGACAGCTGGCTGCTTTGGCAACTCACTGGCGGCAAGGTCCATGCGACCGACGTCAGCAATGCGTCGCGCACCATGCTGTTCGACATCCGGCGCAACCAGTGGGACGACGAGTTGCTGGCGCTGCTCGACGTGCCGCGGTCCATGCTGCCGCAGGTCCTGCCGTCCAGCGCCCAGTACGGTGCCACCGACGCGGCGCTGCTCGGCGGCGCAATCCCGATCGGCGGCGTGGCCGGCGACCAGCAAAGCGCGTTGTTCGGGCAAGCCTGCTTTCACGCGGGCATGGCCAAGAACACCTATGGCACCGGATGCTTCATGCTGATGCACACCGGGGCGAGCTTTCAGGAATCGGCTAACGGCCTGCTGACCACCAGCGCCGCCCAGACTGGCGCGCAGGCCAGCTTCGCGATCGAGGGCAGTGTCTTCGTCGGCGGCGCCGTGGTGCAGTGGCTGCGCGACGGCCTCCATGCGATCCGCGGCAGCGGCGAAGTGCAGGCGCTGGCCGCCAGCGTCCCCGACACCGGCGGCGTGATGCTGGTGCCGGCCTTCACCGGCCTGGGCGCGCCCTACTGGCAGCCCGATGCGCGCGGCACCATCACCGGTCTGACCCGCGGAACCACGATGGCGCACATCGCCCGGGCCGCGCTGGAGAGCATCGCTTACCAGAGCGCTGCGTTGCTGCTGGCGATGAGTCGCGATGCAGCGGCGGCCGGCGGCGCTCCGTTGGCCGAGCTGCGGGTCGATGGCGGGGCTTGTGTCAACGACCTGCTGATGCAGTTCCAGGCCGACCTGCTGGGGATTCCGGTGGTCCGGCCGGCGGTGATCGAAACCACGGCCCTGGGCGCCGCCTACCTGGCCGGTTTGTCCAGCGGGGTCTACAGCAGCTGCGAGGAACTGTCCGGCCTGTGGCAAGCCGAACGACGCTTCCTGCCGGGCCTCGACCGCACCCGGGCCGGCGAACTGATGGCGCGTTGGGACCACGCTGTGCGCCAGACCATCGCGCCTTGAAGATGGCCGGGAAAGCGCTGATTCCGGTCCGGGTGGCGGACTTGCACAATCGACTTTTTCACAGGAAGAATCCCATGGCCAAGCTTCGTTTCGCTGTTGTGGCTCTCATCGCTGCCGCCGTCCTGCCCGTGGCAGCCCAAACGCTCAAGCCCGGGTTGTGGGAGCTCACCAACAAGATGCAGGGTGGCAGTGGCCAGATGCAGGACTCCATGGCGCAGATGCAGAAGCAGATCGCCTCGATGCCGCCGGAGCAGCGCAAGATGATGGAGGAGCAGATGGCGAAGTCGGGCGTGAAGATGGGCACGGCGGGGCCGGCCGGCGGAATGAGCGTGCGGATCTGCATGACCCGCGAGATGGTGGAGAAAAACGAGTTGCCCGCGCAGCAAGGCGACTGCAAGACCACCGCGCAGAGCCGTTCGGGCAACACGATGAAGATGGCCTTCACCTGCAACAACCCGCCGTCCAGCGGTGAGGGGCAGGTGACCTTCACCAGTTCCGAGGCTTATTCCAGCCGGATGGCCATCAACACACAGGTCGAGGGCAAGGCCGAGAAGGTGAACATGGAGTCCACCGGCAAGTGGCTGGGCGTGGATTGCGGCAACCTCAAGCCGTTCGCGCAGCAGGGGGCGAAGAAGTAGCTCGACGCAATGACTGTGGGCTCGAGGAGCCCTGATTTTCATTCGGGCTCGAATCAAAAGCCGTCGATCAGGAACGAGCGACGTCCCCTGGTTTCCTTATTACGGTATTTCCTTTGGTGCATGGATCCCGGGTCAAGCCCGGGATGACGCCATGCCTGCGCCCGGGATGACGGAGTGCATGCGCCCGGGATGGCGCCACGCCTGCGCCCGGGATGACGCGATGCATGCGCCCGGGATGACGCCATGCCGCCCGGGATGGCGCCAAAACACGCATCGGGAATGACGACATGGAGCGGCCCTGGGACGCCATGCAAGACGGCCTCTATTTGGCCGGCCGGCCGCCGAAGATTGCGGTGCCGACCCGCAGCATCGTGCTGCCGGCGTCGATGGCGGCTTCCAGGTCTGCGGTCATTCCCATCGACA
>JAJAZH010000181.1 GCA_026785815.1 Ramlibacter sp.
CCCCCCCGGGCGCCGCCGCGGGCCACCCCCCCGTGGGGGCCCCCCCGGCGGCGCGGGTTTTGGGGGGGCGGCCCCCCCCCCACAAAATCCCCCGGGGGCGGGCGGGCAAGGCCCCGCCCCGCCGCTTCGATGGCCAGCAGGCGTTGCCGCATCGCCTGCAGCAATTGCATTCCGCGCTCCACCTGCCCCACCATCGCGGCGATCTGGTACAGCACCGAGAAGATCTCCTCCACGCTGCGCTGGTTGAAGACCGTGACCTGCACGCCCTTCCTGATCAGCTCGCTGGCGATGTCGGCCTGCAGGTCGGAAAAGCCGAACACGCAGTCCGGCTCCAGCGCCAGGATCTTGTCGATCTTCGCGCTCAGGAAAGCGCTGACCTTCGGCTTTTCCTCGCGGGCCCGGCGTGGCCGCACCGTGTAGCCGGAGATGCCGACGATCCGTGCTTCCTCACCCAGCAGGTACAGCCACTCGGTGGTCTCCTCGGTCAGGCAGACGATTCGTCGGGGGCCCAGGGCGATCGCCCCGACGCCAGTCCCGGCCTCGGTCCGCTGGGTCGGTTGCACGGGCTGCATCGGTGGCATCGGTGGCATCGCAAGTCCCTACTTCGGCTGCCAGCGCAGCGTGAGATAGACCCCGCGGCCGGGCTGGTTGTAGCCCAGCGCGGTCTCGTAGCGACGGTCGGCCGCGTTGTTCAACTTGGCTTGCGCGCTCCACTGCGGTGCGAACTGCCAGTCGGCATGGAAGTCGAGCGTGGTGTAGGCCGCCAGCGGCGCCGTGTTCGCGCTGTCGTCGAAGCGCGAGCCGACGTGCAGCAGCGACGCACCGTAACGCCAGGCCCCCTGGCCCCAATCCGCCGCCAGCGTCGCCTGCCGTTTCGAGCGGCGCGGCAACAGCCGGCCGTTGCGCTCGTTGCGCGGATCGAGCTGGTCGAGCGAGGCGCGCAGCTCCAGCCGGTCGATCCGGCCGTCGTAGCCGAGCGACCAGCCTTCGATGCGCGTGCGCGGAATGTTCGTCGGGGTGGTGGTGTCGGTGATGTAGCCACGGATCCGGTTGTCGAAGCGCACCAGCTTGACCTGCTGGCCGCTGTCAGACCAGGTCACGCCGAGATCGGTGTTGCGGCCGCGCTCCGGCTGCAGCAGGGGGTTGCCGAAGCGGGGAAAGTAGAGCTGGTTGAACGACGGCGCGACAAAGCTGGTGCCGTGCGATGCATTCACACGCCACGCCGGCGAGAGCCGGTAGCCGTAGCCGACGAAGCCGGTGTTGGTGGCGCCGAACTGCGAGTTGCTGTCGCGCCGCAGGTTGGCCTGCCAGCTGTGGTTGCCGCGGTTGCCGTTGAATCCCGCGAAGGCGGAAGCGATCGTGCGCCGGGTCACGTCGTAGGCGGTGGTTCCGCTCACCTGCTGGACCCGCTGTTCCAGGCCGGCGATCGCCACCCCGAGCGGCGTGTCGAACGTGTTCTGCCAGGTCCACTGGCGCTGCTCGGTCTTGAAGTCGCCGGGAAAGCTGGAAACGATCGTGTTGTCGGTGTCGTTGCCCTGCGCCAGTCGCAGCTCGGTCTGCCAGCTGCCGGCGATGCGGCCTTTGGCGCCGACGTGGGCCACCTGCGAGCGCACCGCGCTACGCGAATCGCGGCCCGGCCCGTCGTCGAACGCACTGGTGCCTTCCGAATGCAGCAAACCGGCGTCGACCTGCCAGTGGGGGCTGATCCGGTACTGCACCGACCCCGTCAGCGCGTCCTGCCGGAACGGGTCGTCGTCCGGATTGAAGCTGCCGAACGGCACCCTCTCGTTGGTTGCGGAGAAGCCGCGCTCGCGCGTGCCCTGCACTCCGATCGAATAACCGAAAGCGCCCTGTCCGCCCGACACGCCGGCGCCGGCCCGCCGATACTCGCGGCTGCCCACTGTCAACGATGCATGCGGATGCAGGCCGGCCTGGCCCTTGCGCGTGAAGACCTGCACTACGCCGCCGACGCCTTCGCTGCCATAGAGCGCGGACGCCGGGCCCTTGAGCACCTCGATTCGCTCGATCATGTCGACCGGGATGTTGTCCCAGGTCGGATTGCCGGTGGTCGCCGACCCCAGCCGCACGCCGTCCACCAGCAGGATGGTGTGGCGGTTCTCGGCGCCGCGGATGAAGACGCTCGAGGTCTTGCCCAGCCCGCCGCTGGCGCTGATCTGCAAGCCGGCGGAGCGCGCCAGCAACTCGGGCAGTGTGCGCGCGGTCGACGCCTCGATCGCCTTGCGGTCGATCACGGTCACGTCGCTCACCAGCTGGTCGGACCGGCTTTCGGTGCGGGTGGCGGTGACCACCACCGGTTCGAGCGCGGAGGTTTGCGACCATGCGGGCAGCAGCGCGGAAAGCGCCAGCGGCGCCAGGGCAAGGCGCTTGGGAAACACAGGTTTTTTCATGGGAGATAACACAAGGGTCGAATGCCCGCACCGGCTTCCCCGCCAGTGCATTGGGCGTCAAGGCCGCACTGAAAAAGGCGCGGCCCACGTCGTTGGCCGGTATCCGGGCTGGGCGAAACACTTCCATCGCCTTCCCAGGCGCCTGTTCGACGCGCCCAGTGGCTGTGTGATGGAGGCGGGACCGCGCTTGCGCGCGATCCGTTCGCCGACCGTTGCGGGGGCAGCGCAGGTGAGGTTCGCCGTTGCCGGCCCGCCCTCCTGCTTCCCGTTGAACTGCGGCATGTGAACCACACCGCGAGCACCAACGCCCGTATTTTAAGGCCAGCGTTTGGCACACAACCCTACAATCGATTCCTTATGGCCGGCCCCACCCAAATCGAACAGGTCGCGGAACGCGTCGAGCGCCTGCTGGTGCGCCACGAGGAATTGCAGCGCACCAATGCACTGCTCGCCGATCAGGTCGCGGTGCTGACGCACGAGCGGGATTCCCTGAAGTCCCGCCTCGCAGCCGCCCGGGCCCGGGTCGACGCTCTGCTCGAACGGCTGCCGATCGCTTCATGATGAAGCAGCTCGAAGTCCAGATCATGGGCCAGAGCTACCTGCTTGGCTGCCCCGAAGGCGGCGAAGGCAGGTTGCTCGAAGCGGTGGAGCGTGTCGATACTGCGATGTGCAAGATTCGCGATGCCGGCAAGGTCAAGGCGCGCGACCGGATCGCGGTGCTGGCTGCGCTCAATCTCGCCTTCGACGTCGCCGAGCGCAGCGTGCCGGTCGCGCCGCCCGTGCGCAATGGCGCCGCCGCCACAGCCCGCTCCAACGATGCCAGCGACCCGATGCTGGCTTCGCTGCTGTCGCGCCTTGACGGCGCCCTCGGCGAAGACGGCCAGCTGCTTTAACCCGCACTGTCGGCGCTCAGTTGCTGGCGCAACCGCACGCTGTCAAGCTGCACTTTGTTTCGCCGCGAAACCGTTCCGGTTTTTGTCCCCTCCGCCCGGCCGAGGCCCTACAATCACCCCTGTCTGCAGTGCGTGCCGGGCTTTATATTTCCTTGAACCAATGCTCTATGAGCCCGGGCTTGGAAAATCTCTTGGCTAGCGTGATCATCTCGCGTCAGATGAACCCAATGCCAGGCTGACCTCGCCCACCTGAACCCCGGTTCAGGATGCCGGTCCGGTGGCACTTGCAGACACCTATTTCCTGCGGGCGGCCCATGTGCCCCCCGGCGTTCTTTAAACTTCGGGCGGGCCGATGTGACGCCCGCCCTTATTTGCACCCCGGGCG
>JAJAZH010000182.1 GCA_026785815.1 Ramlibacter sp.
CGCCACATCAGCGGCGAGAGCGAGAAGTGGGGCAAGCTGATCAAGCGCGCCAACATCGTCGCCAACTGAGCGCAGTGGGACCCGTCGCGCGATGACCGCACCCGGCATGACGCTGGCCGAGAAGCTGCTCACGCGCGCGGCGGGACGGGACGTCGCCGCCGGCGATGTCGCGATCTGCGAGGTCGATTGCGCCATGGGCACCGACGGTTCGATTCCGATGGCGCTGGACTATCTGCAGGCGATGCAGGACGACGACCGGCTCCCGGCGCCGGCCCGGCCGCAGCGACTGGCCTTCGCCTTCGATCACTACGGGCCGTCGTCCGGTCCGCGGGCGCAGGGCCTGCAGCAGCGGGCGCGCAGCTATGCGCATGCGCATGGCATTGCGGTGTTCGAGGTCGGTGATGGCATCGGGCATCAACGGATGCTGGAAAGCGGCCGGGTGTTGCCGGGCCGACTGGTGGTCGGCGCCGACTCGCATGCGGTCACATACGGCGCGCTGAACGCGTTCGGCACCGGCATCGGCTCGTCCGACCTGGCCGGAATTTTCCAGTGCAACCAGCTCTGGCTGAAAGTCCCCGGCTCGCTCCGGGTCACGCTGCGGGGCCGGTTGCGCAGCGCTGCATCGGCCAAGGACGTGGCCTTGACCCTGGCCCGCCGGCTGGGCGCCGATGGCGCCAGTTACCTGGCGCTGGAATTCGCTGGCCCCGGCCTCGCTGCGCTGGACATCGACGACCGCATCGTGCTGGCCAACATGTCGGTGGAGATGGGCGCCAAGGCCGGCCTGTTTCCGTTCGACGCGGTCACGCGGGAGTACCTCTCAGGGCGCACCACGCAGTCGTACCAGCCGGTCGCGGCCGATCCGGATGCCCGCTACGTCGGCGAAGTGGAACTGGACCTGGACTCGGTCGTGCCCCAGGTGGCGCTGCCGCATCGCGTCGACAACGGGGTCGACCTGGCGCAGGCGCCCGACACCGCGATCGACCGGGTCTACCTGGGCACCTGTACCGGCGGCCGGGTCAAGGATTACCAGGAGGCCCTCGACATATTGCTGGCCGGGGGCGGTGTGGCGGCAGGTGTCCGGCTGGTCGTCACGCCTGCCTCGGAAGAGGTGCGGGCGCAACTGCAGCAAAGCGGCGCCCTGGCGGCGTTCGAGGCAATGGGCGCGGAGATCCAGCCCCCCGGTTGCGGCGCCTGCTGCGGAACCTGCGGCAGCATCCCCGGGGACGGCGAACGCATCGTGTCGACCGCCAACCGCAACTTCAAGGGCCGGATGGGCAATGGCAAGGCGCAGATCTACCTGGCGTCGCCGAAAGCCTGTGCCGCAGCCGCGGTGAGCGGCCGCCTGGGTGGAGCTGTGCAGTGATCGACGCCGCGCTCTCTGGCGACAGCACGCTGCGGGGGCGGGCCCGGGTGCTGGGCGACGACGTCAACACCGACTACATCATCTCGTCCCGCCGAAAGAAGGAAAGCCTGGAACCCGCGGTGCTGGGCCGCTTCCTGCTGGAAGACCTGGATCCCGGGTTTGCTGCCAGCGTGCGCCCGGGCGACATCCTGGTGGCGGGCAGCAATTTCGGTTGCGGCTCGGCGATGGAGGTCGCGGTGACGGTCGTCCTGGGCGCCGGCATCCGTGCGGTGGTGGCCCGCAGCTTTTCCCGGACCTACTGGCGCAACGCGATCAACAACGGCCTGCTGCTGGTGGCGCTCGACACCCGCGGCATCGGCGAAGGCGCCGGGCTGGAACTGCACGTGGACCGGGCCGTGCCAGAGTTGCGGGTCGAGGGCGAGAGCGCCAGCCGCATCGCCAGCGATTCGCTCCCTCCTTTCATGCGGGCCATGCTCGACGCCGGGGGGCTGGTGCCCTACCTGCGCCAGCACCGCAAACTGGCCTGACCTTTTTTCACCGAAGAACTGCCTTCATGCTGCAAATTGCCGACCGGCTCAACCGGATCAAACCGTCCCCCAGTTCGATGGCGGGCCAGCGCGCACGCGAGTTGCGGGCCGCGGGCCGCGACATCATCGGACTCACCACCGGCGAGCCCGACTTCGACACGCCGCCCAATGTCTGCGAAGCGGTGGTGCGGGCCATGGCGCAGTCCAAAACCAAGTACACCGACGTCGGCGGCACCGCCGAACTGAAGGCGGCGATCCGGGACAAGTTCCGGCGCGACAACGCGCTCGACTATTCGGCGGCCGAAATCATCGCCAGCACCGGCGGCAAGCAGATCGTCTTCAATGCGCTGATGTGCACGGTGCAAGGCGGCGACGAGGTGATCGTTCCGACGCCTTACTGGGTGTCCTATCCCGACATCGTGCTGCTGGCCGACGGCACGCCGGTGTTCGTGCCCTGTCCGCCCGAGAACGGTTTCAAGCTGCGGCCGCAGGACCTCGAACGCGTGCTGACGCCCCGCACCCGCTGGCTGGTGCTGAACGCGCCCAACAATCCCAGCGGCGCGACTTACACCCATGACGAACTGAAGGCGCTGGCCGAGGTGTTGCTGCGCCATCCCCGGGTCTGGGTCCTGACCGACGACATCTACGAACACATCCTGTACGACGGCCGGCGCTTCGCCACCATCGCCCAGGTCGAGCCGGCGCTCAAGGAGCGCACGCTGACTCTCAACGGAGTGTCCAAGGCCTACGCGATGACCGGCTGGCGGCTTGGCTACGGCGGCGCGCCGGCGGAGCTGGTCAAGGCCATGGTGAAGCTGCAGTCGCAGAGCACCACCAATCCCTCGTCGATCGGCCAGGCGGCGGCGGTGGAGGCGCTGAACGGTCCGCAGCAGTTCATCGCCGAACGCACCCGCATCTTCCAGGACCGCCGCGACCTGCTGGTGACGCAGCTCAATGCCATTCCCGGCATTCACTGCCATTCGCCCGAAGGGGCGTTCTACGCATTTCCGTCGTGCGCGGACCTGATCGGCAAGACCACGCCCGAGGGCAAGCTGCTGGCCAGCGACGAAGACTTCGTGCTCTACCTGCTGGAGGCGCAGAACCTCGCCGTGCTCCAGGGCGGGGCCTATGGCGTGTCGCCGTTCTTCCGGATCTCGTTTGCCACCTCGGTGCCGCAGCTGCAGGAAGGCCTGCGCCGCCTGCGCCTGGCCTGCGAGGCCTTGCGCTGACCGCAATTCACGAAAGCCAATCATGAGTCTCGGATTCCGTGTTCTTCGCCCGACCCAGCGGGCGCCCGATGCGCTGCTGGACCGCTTCGCCGATGTATTGACCGCGCACCTGAGCGACAACATGGGCCGGCTGGTGGCGGCGGGCTCCCGGCTGCGGCCGATGCACCGCAGCGGCCGTCTGGTCGGCAACGCGCTCACGGTCAAGGTGCGACCGGGCGACAACCTGATGGTTCACAAGGCGATCGACATGGCGCAGCCGCGGGACGTGATCGTGGTCGACGCCGGCGGTGAACTGACCCAGGCCATCGTCGGCGAGCTGATGATGCGCCACGCCCAGAAGCGCGGCGTCGCCGGACTGGTCATCGACGGCGCGATCCGCGACCTGGCGACGATCGGCGCCGACACCTATCCGGTCTATGCCGCGGGCGTCACGCATCGGGGCCCCTACAAGGAAGGCCCGGGCGAAATCAACGTGCCGATCGCGATCGACGGGATGGTGGTTCATCCCGGCGACATCGTCATCGGCGACGAGGACGGGGTGGTGGCGGTGCCGCTGCAGCAGGCTGAGCAGCTGCTGGCGCTGGCCGCCGCGCACCGGGCCAGGGAAGACGTGACGATGGCCAGGATCCTGGACGGCACGGTCGACCGCAGCTGGGTCGACGCGCTGCTCAAGAGCCGCGGCTGCGACGAGCTGGGCTGACCCTCGGGCAAGCTGCATTGGCGGCAAGCGGCCGGACTGCTAGGCTGGATGCGATGCGCACCGACCCGACGCCCCAGATCCGCCGCTACCAGGATTGGCTGCAGGCGCAGCGCGGCCTGACTTTCGACAGCTACGACGCGCTCTGGCGCTGGTCGACCACCGACCTCGGCGGCTTCTGGCAAAGCATCTGGGACTATTACGACCTGCAGTCGCCGATCCCGCATCGCTCGGTGCTGTCCGAGCGCAAGATGCCCGGCGCGAAGTGGTTCGAGGGCGCCGAGTTCAACTACGTGAACCAGGTGTTCCGGCATGTCGAGCCAGCGCAGGCCCACGGTTTTCCGGCGCTGGTCAGCCGCAACGAGGCCGGCGAGCACCGGGAGCTGAGCTGGCCCGAGCTGCGGCGCCAGGTCGCTTCGATGGCGCTCTACCTGCGCGAGCATGGCCTGCAGCCGGGCGACCGGGTCGCCGCCTACCTGCCCAACGTCAACGAAGCGATCGTCGCATTCCTGGCTGTGGCCAGCATCGGCGGCGTCTGGAGCCTTTGCGCGCCCGACATGGGCACCAGCGCCGTGCTGGACCGGTTCCGCCAGATCGAGCCGAAGGTGCTGATCGCTTGCGACGGGGTGCGTTACGGCGGCCGCGACTTCGAGCGGGTCGAGGTGGTGGCGCAGTTGCGCGCGGCGCTGCCGAGCGTGGAGCTGCTGATCGTGCACGCGAACCTCGGCGGCACGCCGGCAGGTGCCGGGGCAGATGCAGATACAGATGGAGATCCAGGTGCAGCTGCAGGCACTGACGCACTGGCGCTGCTGACGCCGTTCGTTGCGTTCGACAGCACCACCGCGCGCAGCGCCGAAGAGACCGCCAGCTTCGAGCCGCTGTGGCTTGCGTTCGACCATCCGTTGTGGATCGTCTATTCCAGCGGCACCACCGGCCTGCCCAAGCCGATCGTCCACGGCCATGGCGGGACCGTGCTGGTCGCGCTGGCATTGGCCAACCTGCACAACGACGTCGGTTGCAGCTACCAGGAAAACACCTGGGGCGAGCGCTTCCACTGGTACAGCTCCACCGGCTGGGTGATGTGGAACGCACAGGTCGCCGGGCTGATGCTGGGGACCACCTGCTGCATCTACGACGGCAATCCCGGAGGCACCAGGGACAAGCCGGACTGGAGCACGCTGTGGCGCTTCGCAGCCGACCTGGGGGTCAGCTTCTTCGGCGCCGGCGCGGCCTTCTTCGCCAGCTGCATGAAGGCCGGCCTCGATCTGTCCACCTGCGGCGACCTGTCGCGGGTGCGGGCGCTCGGCACCACGGGTTCGCCGTTGTCGCCCGAAGTCCAGAACTGGGGCACCGGGCAGTTCCGCCGACTCCGGGCCGATGGCATTGAACCGGATCGTGAACTGGCCGAGGCGCAGCGGGATGCGATCTGGTGGTGCAACATCTCCGGCGGCACCGACTTCGCCGGCGCCTTCATCGGCGGCAACCGCGAACTGCCGCTGGTCCCGGGAGAGATGCAATGCCGCCTGCTGGGATGCGCGGTCGAGGCCTGGAACGAACAGGGACAGCCGGTGGTCGGCGAAGTCGGCGAGCTGGTCTGCACCGCACCGATGCCGTCGATGCCGCTGTACTTCTGGAACGACACCGGCCCCGGCTTCGAGCCGGGCGGCGCCGGCCCGCGCTACCGCTCCAGCTACTTCGACACCTACCCTGGCGTCTGGCGCCACGGCGACTGGCTCAAGATCACGCCGGAGGGTGGCTGCATCATCTATGGCCGCAGCGACGCGACCATCAACCGGCACGGGCTGCGGATGGGAACCAGCGAGCTTTACAGCGCGGTCGAGGCGCTGCCGGAGGTGCTGGACTCCATGGTGGTCGACCTCGAGTACCTGGGCCGCGACAGCTACATGCCGCTGTTCGTGGTGCTGCGTCCGGGCGTCGCGCTCGACGCGGCAATGAAGGGCCGGATCAATGAGGCGATCAAGACGGCGTTGTCGCCGCGCTTCATCCCGAACGAGATCTTCCTGGTGCCCGAGGTGCCGCGCACGTTGTCCGGCAAGAAGCAGGAGCTGCCGATCAAGAAGCTGCTGCTCGGCCAGCCGATCGACCGTGTCATCAACCGCGAAGCGATGGCCAATCCGGCATGCCTCGAGTGGTACGTGGCGCTGGCGCTGGAACGCCAGGCCAGCCAGCCCAGGCCGGCATGAGCAGCGACAGCGGCCCAGCCCCACATCCAGCGCCGAGCGCCAGAAGGAGATTCTCATGTTTCTGAAAAATTGCTGGTACGTGGCCGCCTGGGACCACGAACTGATCGACGGCAAGCTGCTGCCGCGCACGCTGCTGGGCGAGCGCGTGCTGCTGTACCGGGGCGAGAGCGGCAAGATCGTCGCCTTGATCGACCGCTGCTGCCACCGGGGCGCGCCGCTGTCGCTGGGCCGGCGCGAAGGCGACTGCGTGCGCTGCATGTACCACGGGCTGAAGTTCGACGCGAGCGGCAAGTGCGTCCAGATTCCGGGCCAGGACAAGATTCCCGACAAGCTGGGTGTGCGCAGTTATCCAGTGGTCGAGCGAGACCATCTGGTCTGGATCTGGATGGGCGAGACGGAGCTGGCAGACCCCGACGCCATCATCGACTTTCCGTACCTGCGCGACCCGCAGTGGCAGGGCATTCCCGGTTACCTGCACTACGACGCCAACTACCTGCTGATCGTCGACAACCTGAGCGATTTCGCGCACCTGGCTTTTGTCCATACCCGGACGCTGGGCGGTTCCGAGGAGTACGCCTATGTCACCAAGCCGCTGGTGATGGAGCGGCAGGAGCGGGGCTTCCGGGTCGAGCGCTGGCACATGAACGCGGCGCCGCCGCCGTTTCACCGCAAGGTGATTCCGGCCGCCGAAAAAGACGGCAAGGTCGATCGCCGCAACATCGGCCACATGCACATTCCCGGCACATTCTTCCTGGACACACTGTTTTCGCCGGCCGGCAGCGGCGCGGAAAACGGCAACCGGGCCGGCGCGCGCGAGTACCGCAACTGCCAGTTCATGACGCCGGAAACCGAGAAGACCGCGCACCACTTCTGGATCTACCTGAACAACTACCAGGGCGACGACCACAACATTTCGCGTTCGCTGCACGCCAGCCTGATCGAGGGCTTCATGGAAGACAAGCACATCATCGAAGCGCAGCAGAAGGCGATCGATGAGGACCCCGACTTCAAGTTGCTGGCGGTGATCGCCGACGCTCCGCTGGCGCACTTCCGCCGGGTGCTGGACCAGCTGATCGCCAAAGAGCAGGCCATGAAGATCGCGGTGCAGGCAACGTGGACGGCGGCGGAGCCGAAACCAGCGGCAGAGGCCAGCAGGGTCTGATCGCGCCGCGTGGATCCCGGCTCAGGGCCGGGATGACTGGCTGATTCGTGCCGGCCGGCGATTGACCAGCACGATGCCGACGGCAACGCCGCACAGCGCGAGCATCAGTTGCAGCGTCAGCGCCTCGTTCAGCAACAGCACGCCGAACACCAGCGCGAACACGGGCGTCAGGAAGGTGAAGGACGACATCTGCGTCGTCGGGTAATGGCGCAGCAGCCACATCCAGGTCAGGTAGCTGGCAAAGGCACCGATCGCCGTCTGCAGCACGATCGAGCCCCAGGCCGAAGCGGAATACGAGAGCGACCAGCGTTCGCCCAACAGCATTGACACCACCGGCGCCACTGCTGCAGTGACGGCCACCTGGTAGAACAAGGTTTTCTCGGCGCTCGCGCTGGCCAGCACGCTGGCCCGGATCACCAGCGTCGTCAGGCCCCACAGCGTGCCGGCGGCCAGTGCCATGGCATCCCCGCGCAACTGGCGCGCGCTGCTGCCGCTGCCGGCAAGGAAGCCTTCGGCAAAAGCCAGCGCCACGGCCGAGAACGCGATCACCAGCCCCACCCATTGCGCCAGTCGCAGCTGTTCCGACGCGACCAGGCGCGGCAGCAGCAGCGCGACCACGAACGGAGATGTGTAGAGGAACACCGTGAGCCGCGAAGCGGAGGTGTTCTGGAGCCCGAGATAGATGAACGTGAACTCGGCGGCGAACAGCCCGCCCGCCAGCAGGCCCGCTCTCAATGTGCCGTCGCGCTCAAACAGCCTCACTCCGCGCAGCGCGCACCAGAGCCAGAGCAGCATGGTCGCGCCGGCGAAGCGGATCGACGCCTGCCACAGCGGCGGCACCTCGGCCACGGTGATCTTGATCAGGATCTGCTGGAAGCCCCAGAACAGGCAGCACGCCAGCAGCAGCGAAATGGCCAGTGCGTCCAGATGCTGTTTTCTTTCCGTCATGGCGGCGATGGTAGCGGTCGGGCTGGACAAGGCCCCTGGCGCACACCCGGAAACCGCGCGGTGCGACACTGGCGACGAGTCCACTCCGTGCCGCACGAACCATGAAAACAAAAGCCGCAGTCGCCTGGAAATCGGGCGCGCCCCTGACCATCGAGACCGTCGATCTCGACGGCCCCCGTTTCGGCGAAGTGCTGGTCGAGATCAAGGCCACCGGCATCTGCCACACCGACTCCTACACGCTGTCGGGCGCGGACCCCGAAGGCATCTTCCCGGCCATCCTCGGCCATGAAGGCGCCGGCATCGTGGTCGACGTCGGCCCCGGCGTCACCTCGCTCAGGAAGGGCGACCACGTCATCCCGCTGTAC
>JAJAZH010000183.1 GCA_026785815.1 Ramlibacter sp.
AAGGCCAGGCCAGCGCCCCAGGTGTTGTCCAGCGCGGTGGTGACGCCGCGGGCCCGGCAGATCTGCGCCAGGTGCGCCAGCGGGACGAATTCGAGAGTGACCGACCCCGGCGCTTCCAGCCAGACCAACCGGGTCCTGGGTCCGATGCAGGCCTGCAAGTCGGCCGGGTCCATCGGGTCGTACAGCTGGTGGGTGATGCCCCAGTTCTTCAGTTCGCCTTCAGCCAGCGCCTTGTTGGGTCCATACACGTTGTCGGGGAGCAGCACCTCGTCCCCGCTTGAGAGCAACGCCAGGTTCACGTTGGCAATCGCCGCCAGCCCGCTGGGCACCAGCACACAGTGCTTGCCGCCCTCCAGCGTGGCGATCCGCTCTTCGAGCAGGAAAGTGGTCGGCGTGCCGTGCAGGCCGTAGGTATAGCCGTCCTTGTGCTTCCAGTCGCGCGACCGGAGCGCCGCGACATTCGGAAAAATCACGGTCGACGCCTTGAATACCCCCGGTTGCGGGGCCACGAAACCGGCTGGTGGTGCGTACGGGTGGTGGATCAACCCGGTCGAGGTCTTGCTCATGAACCGGATGGTAGCGGTCCGGCCGCGCCAGCGCGACAATGAAGACAACAACAGTTGGACACATCGGCTACATTCGCCCACCTCGCCAGCGCGACCGAGCTGCTTAAAATCAGGTCGTGGCCAAACCCGAATCCATGGAAGACACCTTCATCGTCTGGCGCCGGTCGTACAAGCGATTGCGGCTCCTGGAGAGCGAGCTCGTCAGCAGGTCGCGCTCGGGGGAAGACCCGGTGATCATCGCCAGAATGTACGAGAAGGTCGAGGCACTGCGCCTGCGGACCTCGGAGCTGTTCCACCTGGCGCAGACCGCCGGCATGTCGCTCCAGATCCCGTCGCGTCTGACCGCGATGCAGATGGAAGCCACTGCCTCCGAATTCGGGGCGCTGCACGACGGTTAGGTTGCTGGAAGTCCAAGTGTTGTCATGCCGGGCTCGACCCGGCATCCATGTCGCACAGGTGCGCCGCCCTGACTCATGTACTGTGCGTCAGCCTTTGCGCGCCCTGCTGATCATGTACTGCTCGGCGGCTCCGTCATTGACCGAAGCCCAGACGATCTGCTCGTCGCGGAAGGCCTTCCACTTCGCATAGACATTGCGGAAGGTTTCATCGGCCACCGCCTGTTCCTGCAGGACCTCCTCGGTGGCCTTGTGCAGCGCATCCATGATCGGCCTGGACCAGTAGCCCAGCTTCACGCCGCCGGCGCCGCCCACGATCCGCTTGAGCGAAATCACGTTGTTGGCGTCGTACTTGGCCAGCATTTCGTTGCCGGCCTGGGCGCATGCGGCCTGCAGCGCGGCCTTGTAGCTGGACGGAAGCTCGCCCCAGGCGGCCTTGTTGACAATGAAGCACAGCGACGCGCCGAGTTCCATCACGCCCGGCGCGTAGTAGAACTTGGCGACCTTGTGCAGTCCCAGTTTCTCGTCGTCATAGGGACCGACCCACTCGACCGCGTCCAGGGTGCCCTTTTCCATCGCTGGATAGATCTCCGAGGCCGGAAGCTGCTGCGGCGTCGCGCCCAGTTTGGCGTAGACCTTGCCGAGCAGCCCGGCCGCCCGCATGCGCAGGCCCTTGAAGTCCTCTGGCCGCTTGATCTCCTTGCGGAACCAGCCTCCCATCTGGGCGCCGGTGTTGCCGCAAGGGATCTGCACCACGTTGTACTTACCGTAGATCTCGCGCATCAGTTCCAGCCCACCGCCATGGGTCATCCAGGCCGCGTGCTGGCGCGGCGTCATGCCGAACGGCACGCCAGTGTCGAACACCAATGCCTGCTCCTTGCCGAGGTAATAGAAGCCGGCGGTGTGTCCGCACTCGACACTCCGGCCCTGAACCGCGTCGAGCACCGCCAGCGGCGGGACGATTTCGCCAGCGGCGTGGGCGCTGATCACGAATTTTCCATCGGTCAGTTGACTGACGGTTTCGGCAATCGCCGCCGCGTTCCCGAACACCGTGTCCAGTGTCTTCGGGAAGCTCGAAGGCATGCGCCAGCGGATCGACGGTGCGCTCTGGGCAAGGGCCGGACCGGCGATTGCCGCCGAGGCGATGGCGGCGCCGGTGACGAGGGAGCGACGTTTCATGGCGAGCCTTTCAGAAAGAGAAATGGAGTCAGGCCGGCTGCGCGAGACAGGCCGGATCAGCGCGCAACACCCGCCGCGCGAAATACTGGAAGGTCAGTTCGGTGATTTCCCGCTTCAGCAGGAAATCGCGCGACTCGCATGCGAGTTCGGTCTTGACCGGCCGGATGGTGCCCGCTGCCGACGCGTCCAACTGGATCCGCGCGGCCTGCTCCATCCAGAGCGCCAGCACCGCTGCCTCCGCCACCGTGGCGCCTGCCGTCAGCAGCCCGTGGTTCGCAAGCAGGAGGGCCTTGTTGTTGCCCAGCGCGCCGGAAATGATCTCGCCCTCGTTGTCGCCGATCGGCAGGCCCGGCCACTCCGGCAGGTAGGCGCAGTTCTCGGCGAACGGCGTTGCGTCCATGTGCGCCACCACCAGCGGCACAC
>JAJAZH010000184.1 GCA_026785815.1 Ramlibacter sp.
CAGTGCCGGCCGCCTGGTCGAAGGCGGTGTCGCTGACCTCTGCGTGTTCGACCCCCAGGCGATGTGGACGGTGGCGCCCGGATCGCTGCGCAGCCAGGGCAAACACACGCCGTTCGCGGGATACGAACTGCCGGGACAAGTGCGTTGCACTGTCGTGGCCGGGCAGGTCGCTTACGAAGGATGGGCAAGCGCCTAGCGCCGATGCGTGTGTTGCGGGCGGTCTGGAAACTGGCACGGGTCGTGGCGCGCGCCCTGGCCGGCCTGTGCACGATCCTGTTCCTGTTTCCGCGGCTGCAGCCAGCGCAACGCCATGAGCGGGTTCGGGTCTGGTCGCGCAGCATGCTCGAGGTGCTGGACATCGGCTTGACGGTGCGCGGAACGCCCCCCCGCCAAGGCCCGGTGCTGCTGGTGGCGAATCATATTTCCTGGCTCGACATCCTGGTGATTCACGCAGCGGTGTACTGCCGCTTCGTCGCCAAGTCCGAGGTCCGGCACTGGCCGCTGATCGGCACGCTGGCCACCGGTGCCGGCACACTTTATATCGAGCGCGATTCCCGGCGGGATGCACTGCGGGTGGTGCACCACATGGCCGACAGCCTGAAGGCGGGCGATGTCCTGGCCGTGTTTCCGGAGGGCACCACCAGCGATGGTGTCTCGCTGCTGCCTTTTCACGGCAACCTGGTGCAAGCAGCGATTTCAACCCACACACCGGTGCAGCCGGTGGCGCTGCAATTCACCGACGCTGCCTCGGGCGCGACCTGCCTCACGCCTTGCTATATCGGTGACGACACCCTGCTCGAATCGGTCTGGCGGACCCTGACCGGTCCGCGAATCACCGCGGTGGTCGGTTTCGGGGAACCCCAGTTGGCCGGTGAGCGCGATCGACGCCGCTGGGCGCAGGACCTGCGAAGCGCGGTCGAGCAGCTGCGTCAGCCCTGACAGCGCGGATGCGCCGGCGCCGGCGTCTCGGCCGCCCGCTCGCGGGCCATCACGCCGTGCGCCCGGTCGTCGGCCGGGCGGGAGCGATTGAACGTCACTACGTGGTCGACCTCGGCCCGGATACCGATCCACTCGCCGATCTTGTGGTCGTGATGGCTCGGCACGTGGGCCAGCACTGTCTCACCGGTTTTCAGCTGCAGCGTGTACAGGAACTCGGAACCGCGAAACGCCTTGCGCACGATCTGTGCCTTTACCGGCGCGTCGTCGTCGTGCACGATGTCATCGGCGCGCAGCAGCACTTCGCATTCGCCGCCATCGAAGGCGCTCGGCAACGGACATTCCGCGACGTCCAGCAGATCGCCCAGCGGCGTCTGCACCACGACCTGGTTGTCGATCTCGCGCAGGGTGGCCCGGGTGAACACCCCGTGGCCGATGAAGTCGGCGACGAAGCGGGTGGCGGGCCGGTGGTACAGCGTATAGGCGTCGTCCCACTGGTGCAGTCGGCCGTCGTGCATCACTCCGATCAAATCCCCGATCGCGAACGCCTCCAGCTGGTCGTGCGTCACGAACAACGCCGTCGCCTGGGCCGCCTTCAGGATGCCGCGGATCTCATGCGCCAGCCGCTCCCGCAGGTCGACGTCGAGGTTCGAGAACGGCTCGTCCAGCAGCAGCAGCTGGGGTTTTGGCGCCATGGCGCGCGCCAGCGCCACCCGCTGCTGCTGGCCACCGGAGAGTTCATGGGGAAAGCGGCGCTCGATCCCGGGCAGGCCGACCAGTTCCAGCACTTGCGCCACGCGACCGGCGCGCTCGGCCTTGGCCAGGTGCTGCAAGCCGAACGCCACGTTGCGGCCGACGTCGAGGTGGGGAAACAGCGCGTAGTCCTGGAAAACCATGCCGATGCGCCGAGCCTCTGCTGGCAGATGGACCTTGGCGCTTCCCACCACCTGGCCTGAAATGCGGATCTCGCCCGCGCTGGCCCGCTCCAGTCCGGCGATCGCGCGCAGCAGCGTTGTCTTGCCGCAACCGGACGGGCCGATCAACACGCCGATGTCGCCTGCGGCCAGTCCGAACGAGACGTCGCTCACGGCCGGTTGCGGCCGGCTGGCGTACTGCACCCGGAGTTGGGATACCTCGACGAACATGAATGCGATTGTAGATGCTTACAATTCTCATTTGCATCAAGCGGGCCTCGCGGCCCTTCGTGCCCATGCGCCTGCGCCGGCTTCAAGATGTCTTTCTGCTGCTGCTGGCCGCCTTGCTGGTGCTGCCGTTGCTGGCGGTGCTGGCGTCCTGGCTGCAACCGACCGGGCAGAGCGTGCAGATCCTGGGCGAGATGGCAGCAACAGTGCTGCCCGGCTACGTCTGGACCACGCTCTGGCTGTGCCTCTGGGTCGGCGCTGGCGTCGCGCTGGTGGGCACGGCCAGCGCGGCGGCGGTGACACTGTTCGATTTTCCGGGCCGCCGCACGTTCGAATGGGCGCTGCTCTTGCCGCTTGCGATGCCTGCCTATGTGGTGGCTTACGCGTACACCGATTACCTCCAGTTCAGCGGGCCGCTGCAAAGCGCCATTCGCTCCAGCCTCGGTGTCGAGGGCCGCGTGCTGCCGGAAATCCGCAGCTTGAGCGGTGCGGTCTTCGTGTTCACCTTCTCGCTCTATCCGTATGTCTACCTGCTGGCGCGGACGGCGCTCGGTGAGAGCGCCCGGCCCCAGATGGAGGCGGCGCGGCTGCTCGGCGCGCCGCTGCGCCGGCGGATCTTGCAGGTTGCCCTGCCGCTGGCCCGGCCGGCCGTCGCCGCGGGGATCGCGCTGGCGCTGATGGAAACGCTGGCCGATTTCGGCGTGTCCAGTTACTTCGGCATTCAGACCTTCACCACAGGGATCTACAAGGCCTGGCTGGCGATGGACAACCGAATCGCCGCCGCGCAGCTCGCCACCCTGTTGCTCGCGCTGGTGACTCTCCTGCTCGCGCTCGAGTACCGTGCCCAGCGTCGGCTGCGCTTTACCTCGTCGCGCGGCGAGCGATCTGGATCGACCGAGGCGCAACCGGCCCGGCTGCGAGGCCGGCAGGTTGTTTGGGCCTGGGTCATCTGCCTGGTGCCGGTGCTGCTCGGTTTCGTGTTGCCGGTGCTGTTCATGCTGCGGCCCCTGGCCGCGGAGTGGTCGGGGCTGCCGTGGGACCGGTTCCTGCAGTGGTCGTACAACAGCATCCGGTTGGGCGCCATCAGCGCGGTGCTGGCCGTGGCGATCGCGCTGCTGCTGGCTTTCAGCCTGCGCCGGGCGCCCAGTGCGCTGACGCGCGGTGTCGTCCAGCTGACAAGCCTCGGGTATGCGGTCCCGGGCGCGGTCATCGTGGTGGGCTTGCTGTTGCCGGTCGGCTGGCTGCAACAGGTCGCGCCGGGCAGCAGCGCGGGCTTCTGGATCACCTCGACGGTGATTGGCGTGGTCTGGGCCTACCTGGTGCGCTTTTGCGCAGTCGCGCTGCAGTCGGTCCAGAGCGGCTATGCGCGGATTCCGGTCAGCTTCGACGACACCGCCCGAATGCTCGGCACCGGCGGCTTCGCGATGCTGACCCGCGTGCACTGGCCGCTGCTGAAGCGGTCCACCGCCGCGGCCGCATTGCTGGTGTTTGTCGACGTGATGAAGGAGCTGCCCGCGACACTTGTCCTGCGCCCGTTCAACACCGATACGCTCGCGGTCGTCGCCTACCAGTTCGCGCGGGACGAGCGGCTGGGCGAGGCCGCGCTGCCATCGCTGGCGCTGGTGTTAGCTGGGCTGATTCCCGTGATCCTGCTGAGCCGCACACTGCGGTTGAAGCGTTAGCGATGACTGAAGGAAAGGAGCCGGCGGGCTGACGGCTCGGACTTCAGGAGGACGCTCTGTTCAAGGAATCTGTCATGCCGGACTTGATCCGACATCCATCGTTGGCCGACCCATCGCGGCCGGCACGGCTCAAGCCTCGTCACCCGCTTCGGGCCGGATCGTGGAAGCTTTGCGAAAGACGATTTCTCCGGTCGGAACATGGACCACCCGGATCTCCTGTCCCGACGGCCGGGTGAAACTCTTGGCCGCGAGCGCAACGGCCAGCGCGCGGTCTCTGACCAGATACTGCTCGGCGCCCGCAGTCGGCATCAGGCGGCTGCTCAGGGGATGGCTGCTTTCAATTCGGTAATCGGCGGACGTCATGTTCACCTCACAGGAAATGGCTCGCGTCTTCGAAACAGACGATCAAATCCTAGATCGCAATTGCGACAGCGAGAAGACCGATCTCGCTGTCGCCAGTCACAGGCGTAACCGGCCGTAATGCTGCGTTGCGGAAAGAAACCCGGCCGGACGGTCATACCGATGCGTCTCGCGTCGATACAACACGGCGGACGCCGGCAGCCAGATCAGCCCAACACCCTACTTGCTGCCCGGAACCGGGGCGGGAAAGCGCGCCACGTAATACGCCAGGGTGTCGAGGTCCTCCAGCGGGATCTGGCTCACGGCTGCGGTCATCGCCTGGGTGTAGCCCGGACGCGTGCCGTCATGGAATCCCCGCAAGCTCATCTTCAAGTAGTCCTCGCGTTGGCCGGCGATACGCGGCACCTGTTGCCCGCCGCTGAAATCCGCACCGTGGCAGAACACACATTTGTGCTGCTGCGCCAGCGCCAGCCCCTTGTCCATCCGCGCTTTGTCGGGGGCTGTCGCCGACGGCGGGGCGGGGACCGGTGGCAGCGTACCGATGTATTCGGAAAAGCCGCGCATGTCGTCGTCAGTGAAGGTCTTGGCCACTGCCGTCATCGCTTGGTTGCTGCGCCGGCCCTCGCGAAACAAGAACAGCTGGGTGATCGAATAGAAAGCAGGCTGGCCCGCAAGCACCGGCGTGAGCGGCATGTCGCTTCGCCCATTGGCGCCATGACAGGCAGCGCACAACCCGGCAAAGCGCTGAGCGTAATTGACGGCTGCAGGGCCGGCGCTGGCGCTAGCGGCGCGGCTCGCCGCAGCACCAGCCTTTCGAGTTTTCTCCTGGCCACTGGAATGTGGAGAGATCACGACCAAGGCCAGCACTGCCGCGCAGGACGCAAGCCCCGCCGCCCAGCCCCTCATCACTTGCCGTAGCTAATGCGGTAGATCGCCCCGGCGTGATCGTCACTCACCAGCATCGAGCCATCCTTGAGCACCAGGAAATCCACCGGGCGACCCAGATAGGCGTTGTTCTCGACGAAGCCGGTCATGAACGGCTCGACCTTGGCGCCACCTTTGCCATCGGGCCAGGCGACCGAGACGTCGGCGTACTTCTTGGTGCGATTCCACGGACCATGGCGCGCGATGAACATCGCCCCCTGGTACTTAGCAGGGAACATCTTGCCGCGATAGAACGTGAGGCCCAACGCGCCGGCATGCGGCCCGAGCAGGGCAGCCGGCTTGGCGTAGTCGTCGCAGGACTTGCCCCAGCCGAATTCCGAGTCGGGCAGGTTGCCCTGATGGCAGAACGGAAACCCGAAATGCTGCTGGCCGGGCTTGGTCACGGTATTGAGTTCGTCGTTCGGCAACTCCTCGCTCAACCAGTCGCGGCCGTTGTCGGTGAACCAGAGTTGGCCGGTCTTCGGGTGGAAGTCGAAGCCGACCGTGTTGCGCACGCCGGACGCGACGGTTTCCATGTTGCTTCCGTCCAGGTTCATGCTGTAGATCTTGGCGTACTGGCCGGGATCGCAGATATTGCACGGCGCACCGATGGCGAAATACAGCTTGTCCTTGTGGATTCGCAGGTACTTCCAACTGTGGTCGGTCCCCCCCGGCAGTTTGTCGTACAGCACCTTGGGCTCGCCGGGGCTGCCCAGCTTGTCCTCGATGTTGTCGTAGCGAAGGATCTTGGTGTTGGTCGCCAGGTAAAGGCTGCCGTTATGGAATTCGATGCCGGTGGCCAGTGGCATCTTGTCGATGATGACCTTGGCCTCGCGCTTGCCCTGCTCGGGGATGGCGTACACCTTGTTGGCGACGAAGAGCGAGCTGACAAAGATGTTGCCCTTCGCGCCCTGGCGCAAGCCGCGTGCGTCGAGCACGCCCGAAGCCCAGGTCTCGACCTTGAAGCCTGGCGGCAGCTTGAACTTGGCGGTCGGCAGCTTGTCGGCCGCGGTCGGAATCGGGAAGGCCGGCACCGGCGCCATCTTCATCGCGGTTTCGGTCTTCGGCCGTCCTTTGGCCCACCCCGGCTCCTCGGCCGGTGGTGGCGCTTTCTGTGCCAGCGCCGAAAAGCCGACGCAGCAAAGCGCGGCGAGCGCGATGAGTGAACGAAGCTGTTTCATGATCCCGTCTCCTCTGGTTTTGGTGACGATGATTGTGGAGCAACCCTGCGAGTCAAGCAACTCCCATCGCTGGGTGGTCCCCTCGACAGGAATCGAACCTGTATCTGGCGCTTAGGAGGCACCCGTTCTATCCGTTGAACTACGAGGAGAGGACCGGAATTGTAGTGGCGCCACGTCGGGGCGCCCGCGCCCGGCGGCTATTTGCTGAGCAGCCGCATCGCCTCTTCCAGGCCCTTGAGCGTCAGCGGGTACATCCGGTGGTTCACCAACTGCTGGATCACGCTGATGCTCTGGCGGTACTGCCAGACGCCTTGCGGCTCGGGATTGATCCATGCGAACTTCGGGAAGGCGCTGGTCAGGCGCTGCATCCACTCGGCGCCGGCTTCCTCGTTGTTGTATTCGACGCTGCCGCCTGGCTGCAGGATCTCGTACGGGCTCATCGTCGCGTCGCCGACGAAGATCAGCTTGTAGTCCTTGTTGTACTTGCGGATGATGTCCCAGGTCGCGAACTTCTCCGAGAAGCGGCGCCGGTTGTTCTTCCACATGAAATCGTAAACGCAGTTGTGGAAGTAATAGAACTCCAGGTGCTTGAACTCCGCCTTGGCCGCCGAGAACATCTCTTCCACCCGGTGGATGTGCTCGTCCATCGTGCCGCCGACATCCATCAGCAGCAGCACCTTCACCTTGTTGTGTCGCTCCGGCACCATCTTGATGTCCAGGTAGCCGGCGTTGGCCGCCGTCGCGCGGATCGTGTCGTCGAGGTCGAGCTCGTCCGCCGCGCCTTCGCGGGCGAAGCGACGCAACCGGCGCATCGCCACCTTGATGTTGCGCGTGCCCAGCTCCTGGGTGTCGTCGTAATCCTTGTAGGCGCGCTGGTCCCACACCTTCACCGCGCTCTTGTTGCGGCTCTTGTCCTGCCCGATGCGGATGCCCTGCGGATTGACGCCGTAGGCGCCGAACGGGCTGGTGCCGCCGGTGCCGATCATCTTGCTGCCGCCTTCGTGCCGCTCCTTCTGCTCTTCGAAGCGCTGCTTGAGCGTCGCCATCAGTTCGTCCCAGCCCATCTTCTCGATCTTGGCTTTTTCTTCGGGGCTGAGCTCGAGCTCGAGGTTCTTGCGCAGCCACTCCAGCGGGATGTCGCGGGTGAAGTCGGCCACCATCTCGACGCCCTTGAAGTACGCGGCAAAGGCGCGGTCGAACTTGTCGTAGTGCTTCTCGTCCTTGACCAGCGCCGTGCGGCTCAGGTAGTAGAAGTCGTCGATCTTGTAGCCGTCATCGCTGTTGGGACCGACCACGCCCTCCTTCAGCGCTTCGATCAGTGTCAGGTATTCCTTGACGGAGACCGGCAGCTTGGCCGAGCGCAAGGTGTAAAAGAAATCGATCAGCATGGCGCTTGCGCTCCAGTCCCGGTCAGCTCGCGCTGCGCGGCTGGTCGAGCAGGGACAGGAGCTGGCTTTTGCTCTCCGGCCACTCTCCGGCCGCCATGCTGTACATCACCGTGTCGCGCACGGTGCCGTCGCGCCGCAGCGCATGGTGCCGCAACACGCCGTCCTTGCGCGCCCCCAACCGCTCGATCGCCCGCTGGCTGGCGTAGTTGAAGTTGTCCGTGCGCCAGCCCACCAGCCGGGCGCCCAGCACCTCGAAAGCGTGTGTCAAAAGCAGCAACTTGCAGCTGGTGTTGACCCGGCTGCGCTGCCAGCTCCTGCCGTACCAGGTGTAGCCGATCTCCAGCCGCTCGACCGTCGGGACGATGTCGTGGTAGCGCGTGCTGCCGATGATCTCGCCGCTGGCCGCGTCGCGCACCACGAACGGCAGCATGTGGCCTTCGTCCTTGCC
>JAJAZH010000185.1 GCA_026785815.1 Ramlibacter sp.
CTGACCCAAAACGGCTGCCTGCGTGTGATGAGCCAGCCGGGCTACTCCAACCCGCTGCCTTTGGCCGTGCTGTCAGGCATGCTGCAACGCTCGACCGACACGGCGTTCCACCAGGTGTGGAGCGACGACATCAGCATCCTCGACGCGAAGCGCTTCAATCACCGCCACATCCATAGCCCGAAGCAACTGACAGACCTCTACTTGCTGGGCCTTGTCGTCAAGCACAAGGGTCGGCTTGCGAGCTTTGACCAGCGGATGCCGCTGAGTGCGGTCGTCGGCGCCACATCGACGCATCTGCTCCTGCTCTAGGCGCGTTGCGCCAGAAACCAGTCCAGGATCTGTTCCCCGGTCCAGACCAGCACGCCTTCGTGGGACAGCACATGGTCGTACAGCTGCTCCAGGTAGCCGATCCGGTGCGGCACGCCGCTCAGGTACGGATGGACCGAGATCGCCATCACCCGCGGCGTGCGGGCGCCGTCGAGGTACAGCCGATCGAAGTGCGCCTTGCCGCGCTTGAGCATCTCGTCGGACGGGTGCTGCTGCACCGCGGATATCACCACGTCGTTCAGTTCCACGGTGTAGGGAATCGAGGTGATCGGACCCTTGCTGGATAGCAGGCTGACAGGCTGGTCGTCCAGAACCCAATCGGCGACGTACTCGATGCCGCACTCCGCCAGGTGATCCAGCGTGTCGTCGGTCTCGGTCAGCCCCGGGCTCTCCCAACCGCGCGGCGCTTTGCCGGTGAACTTGCGGATCTCTTCCATCGTCTCGCGGATCGCACCGAGCTGGTCCTCCACTTTGTGCATCGGTCGCTGGACCAGGCCGTGGCCCATGAATTCCCAGCCCGCCGCCAGGGCCGCGCTGCAGACTTCCTCGTACATCCGGCAGGTGCTGCCATTGAGGGCGAAGGTGGCCTTCATCTTGCGGTCGCTGAGCGCATCCAGGATCCGCCAGAAGCCCACCCGCATCCCGTATTCGTGCCACGACCAGTTCGGAACGTCGGGTTGCAGCGGGCTGCCCATCGGCGGCGACAGCACGGCACGCGGCATCGGACTGGTCGGCTCCCAGACCTCGACGTTGACGATGTTCCAGACCACCACGCGGGCGCCGCCCGGCAGCGCGAGCGGCGGCCGTTTGACGATCGACTGGTAGGGCACGCGGGCGCGCACGCTGGCGCCGATGGGGTTGCTCATGTTTCGCTCCAGAAATTACTCAGCCGTCGCTCACAGGTTGTCGGCCAGCCAGTCGGCAATGATGTTCGCGCCCACCTGACGGTTGTCTTCCTGGCAATGCTCGCTGCCGCCCTCGAAGGCGCTGAGCACGCGCAGGGTCTTGTTGCTCGAACCGACCGCGTCGTACAGGCGCTGGGCGAAGTCGAGCTGCACGATGGTGTCGTTCTGGCCGTGCAGGCAGAAGAACGGGCAGCGCATCTTTTCGGCGACGCCGGACAGGCGATAGTTTTCCAGCTTCTTCATGCAGGCGTCGATGTCGGGCATGCCCAGCACCCACGGCAACTGGAAGCCGGGCGCCGACAGCTTGGTGCCGCCAGACTCCATGATCTTGCGCCGCCGCACCCAGGACTCGTGATAGTCGAAGTGACCGCCCCAGGCCACGCAGGCGGCGAATCGCGAATCCATGGCGGCAGCGCGCGGGGCGTAATAGCCGCCCATCGAAAAACCCATCACCGCCACCCGCTTCGGATCGATCTCCGCGCGCGTGGCCAGCCAGTCATAGGCCGCGCCCGCAGGCACTTCGTAGTCGTAGCGGCTGGGGATGCCCTGCAGCCGCAGCGCCTCGCCCTGGCCGGGACCGTCGATCGCCAGCACATGGATGCCGCGCCGGGCGATCTCGACGCCGCCGAACAGCACGCTCATCTCCTTGGCGTTGTCCAGGCCGTCGAACATCACCACCGCCGGCGCCTTGCCGACGACATCGGCCTTGAGCAGCCAGGCCGGCAGCGTGGTTCCCTCATACGGAACCTCGACCCGTTCGATCTGCGGATAGCGGCGCTCGATGCCCTTCGCGAAACAGCGCAGGCAGCTGCGGTAGGTGTCCCACTTGCGCTCGGACGGCGGCACGAAGCGCTCGCCGCAGAAGTAGTAGATGGCGGCGCGCAGATAGAACGCGCCCGAGGTCAGGCGGTGGCCTTGCTCCTCTTCCACGTCGCCGAAGCCTTCGATCCGCTGCGCCATCGCCGTCCACTCGGACCACCAGCGCTCGTTGTCGCCTTCATGGCCGCGCAGCTTTTGCCCGATCTGGTCGATTTCGCCGATCGAGGCCGCGCCCCAGGCCGCCATCTCGATGCCGAACATCATTCCCTGCGACCACATGTGGTTGGTCGGGAAATACTCGAACCAGTGACTCATGGATTCATCCCGGATGGAAAACCAGTCGGGTCTGGTCGATGCCGAACACGTCGGCCAGCCAGTCGATCATCAGTTCCTGTCCCAGCGTCGGGTTGTCGTGCTGGCAATGCTCGGCCCCGGTTTCTTCTTCGCTGGTCAGGCGCAAGGTGGCGTTGACGCCATGGCGAGTTGCGTAGCTGTGCACCTGCCGCACCGACTCGACGCCGAGCACGTCGTGGCCGCCGTGGATGATCAGGTAAGGGCACTTCATGTGCTCCAGCACACCGTCGAGGGTGAACGGCCGGGCGATCTCGGTGGCCTCGGCCATGCTGCGGGCGCCGAAGACCCACTTGATGTGGCCGGCCAGACCGTGGTTCTCGTCGCGGGTCTTCCAGCGCTCGTGAATGTCCCAGATCGCGCCGTGCGAGATGCAGGCCGCCAGCCGCGGTTCCATCGCACCGGCACGCGCCGCGTAGTAGCCGCCGAGGCTTGAGCCGCTGACGGCGATTCGGGTGCGGTCGACATCCGATCGGCGCTCCAGCCAGTCGATGCACTTGCCGATCGGCACCTCGTAATCGTGGCGGGTCACCAGGCCGTGCCGGCGCAGTGCGCCGCCCTGGCCCGGTCCGTCGACCAGCAGCACCGACATGCCGCGCTGCAGGGCGCCGCGGCCAGTCATGAACCAGAGCTCGTCCTTGAATGAATCGAGGCCGCCGACCGAGATCAGCACCGGCTGACGCTCGCCGCCGTTGGCCGAGCGGATGAAATAGGCCGGCAGCGGCTTGCCTGCCTCGTAGGGGATCTCGACCACTTCCGCCTTCGGCGTCAGCTGCGCCAGGAATTTCTGCGAAGCGCGCTCGCAGCGGTCGAAGGTGGGCAGCCGGCGCGGGTCGTCCGGCTTGAGCCAGAACTCGGCTTCGCGGAAGTAATTGGCCGACCGCAGCCAGCAATTCATCGCAGTGCGGACGTGGCGTCGGCCGATTTCCTCATCGCCGCGGCGGTCGTTGCGCTCGGCGATGTGGGTCCATTCGCGGTACCAGCTTTCGAAATCGTTCGGAATGATCTTGCTGGCCGCCTGGAACACCTCGCTCACCGCACCGCCGCCCTCCTGGGTTTCGCCCAGTCCGCGCCGGAACTGGTAGGACATCCAGAAGTCCTCATGCCACTGGTGCCAGCCGAACGGCTCGTAGCTGGGCGGCCGGGGCGCCGCGGCCACGGTGGCCTGGCTCACTTGGCGTCCAGCTTCAGCGTGCGCAGCAGCTTGCTCCACTTGTCGTAGTCGTTCATCCAGATGGCGCCGAACTGCGCCGGCGTGCCGGCCACCGTGTCGAGACCCAGCGCCTGCGTTTTCTGCGCGATATCCGGCTTGGCCAGCGCGGTGTTCACCGCCGCGTTGAACGCGGTGATGGTCGCGGGCGGGGCGCCCTTGCGACCGAAGAATCCGAACCAGCCCAGCGCTTCATAGCCGGGCACGCCTTCGCCGAAGCTGGCAACCGCCGGGGCGAAGGCCGAGCGCGACTTGCCGGTCATCGCGATGGCCGTCAGCTTGCCGGACTGCGCATGGGGATACAGGGTGGTGAAGGAACCGATCGCCAGCTCGATCTGGCCGCCCATCACATCGGTCATCACCTGGTTGTTGCCCTTGTAGGGCACATGGATGAAGTCCATGCCCGTGCGCTCCTGTAGCAGTTCCATCGACAGGTGCGGGAAGCCGCCTTCGCCGTTGGACCCCAGCCGCAGCTTGCCCGGGTTGGCCTTGGAGTACGCCACCAGCTCGGCAATGGTCTTGGCCGGCACGGACGGATTGGCAGCCAGCAGCAGGTAGTTGCTGTAGGCCATCGCAACCGGGACGAACTCGGCCCGCACGTCGATCGGCTGCTTGTTGGTGATCGGCGCCACCGCCATGCTGCCCATCTGGCCCATCACGAAGGTGTGGCCATCGTTCGGTCCCTGCAGGGCGCTCTGCAGCCCCAGCAGGCCCGACGCACCCGGCCGGTTCTCGATCACGATCGGCTGCCCCAGCGACTCCTGCATGCTGGGCTGCAGCAGGCGGCTGATGACGTCGCCGAGGTCGCCGGCCGGATAGGGGACGATCACCCGGATCGGTTTGGTGAAGGTCTGAGCGACGGCGCCGACGGCCATCGAACACAAGGCAGCGGTCACCGCTGCGGCGCGAATCAGCTTGTACATCGGAACTCCTGGGTCGGAAGGGACGGGACGAATCAACTAACAAGACTTTTAGTCAAGTCACTTGAATCCTAGAGATGGGACTCGCTGCTGTCAACGCCGTCGGCGCGGTTTTTCAGGCTTTGCGCTTGCGCGGGGGGACGCTAAGGGCGCGGCCGCCAGCCCGCTGCGGCTGGGCGTGCTGGCCCAGAGCACCCGCGTGACCCGGCGGCCCGGATTGCGGTAGCCGTGGGGCGCCTCGGAGCGAAAGCTGAACGAGTCGCCAGCCGCCAACCGGAACACCTCGGTCCCTACAGTCAGCTCGAATTCGCCCTCGATCACGTAGCCGACCTCCTCGCCGACATGCGAAAGCTGGCCACGGCTGCCCGCGCCGGGCGCGAGGGTGTGCAGGTTGCCCTCGAGCATATGGTCGCCGTCGGGCGGCACCAGACGCTCGACCGACGAGCCCCGCCCGTGCAACGACAAGGTCGGCCGCGAACCGGCGCGCGCGACCACCTGCTGCAATTCGCCGGGCGAGAACAGATCGGCGACGCTGACGTCCAGGCAACTGGCGATCTTGCCCAGCATCGAAAGCGAAGGACTGCCCCGGCCATTCTCGATCTTGGACAGCATGCTTTCGCTGCAGCCGATCCGCTCGCCCATCTCCCGCAACTTCAGCCCCTTCAGTCGGCGCGTGCTACGGATGCTGCCGCCGACCGCAACGCCTTCGCGCGCTGGCGGCTTGACAACAGAAACAAGAGGACGGGTCGACGCCCGGGCCAGGCTGGGTTTCATGGAATGAGCCGGATTATGCGGCGCACCATGCCAGCAGCCCGAGCGCCGGCACGGCCACCAGCGGAACCGCGGCCAGGCTCCGTTGCTCGGCCGACTGGGCCGCGAGGTCGGACCCGGCCAGGGCCGTGAAGGAGCGGGACAGGGTCGTGGCGCGCATGGAGAAAGTCTCGCCCGAAACCGCCATCGTGCCCGCCCAGCGCGGCCGCGGCTGGCCGTTTGCGGACACGCAATTGCCGGTGCATCATGCGGTTCCCTGCAAGACCTTGAGGAGACCCGCATGAGCTTCACGCTGAGCAGCCCCGACATCCAGTCCGGCGGCACCATCGACAGGCGATTCGAGTTCGAGGGCTTCGGCTGCTCGGGCGAGAACAAGTCACCGACGTTGAAGTGGAGCGGCGCCCCGGCCGGCGCCAAGAGCTTCGCCGTCACGGTTTATGACCCCGATGCGCCCACTGGCTCCGGCTGGTGGCACTGGTTCATCGTGAACATTCCCGCCGGCGTGACCGAACTGAAAGCCGATGCCGGCGCAGTCGGCGGCAAGAACCTGCCCAAGGGCGCGGCGCATGTTCGCATCGACTACGGCGTCGCCGGCTTCGGCGGCGTCTGCCCGCCCGAAGGCGACCCGCCGCACCGCTACATCTTCACCGTCCACGCGCTCGGCGTGGAGAAGCTGGATCTCCCCGCCGATGCCACTGCGGCGCTGGCGGGGTTCATGGTGAACGGGAACTCGATCGGGAAGGCGAGCTTCGAGGCGCGGTATGGGCGGGGGAAGGCGAAATAGCGGAGCGATCACCCTCGACCTTACTTACGCAATTACGTACGCAATTACGTACGATGCTTGCCTGATTCGACGACTGCCCCCATGACCACCTTGACCGCCAGTGAGGCGCGCGCCAACCTGTATCGCCTCATCGACGAGGCTGCCGAGTCGCACCAGCCGATTCACATCGCCGGCAAACGCAGCAGCGCTGTAC
>JAJAZH010000186.1 GCA_026785815.1 Ramlibacter sp.
GCAGCAGGCTGCTTCCAAACGCTCACTCGCGCAGCAAGACCATCCCCAGCTGCTGCGGGTCCGCGCGATCGCGGAACGACTGATCCCGTATGCGCCGGCCTGGAACGAAAGAGCGCGCGCCTGGCGCTGGGAAGTCAACCTGATCGGATCCAACCAGGTCAATGCGTTCTGCATGCCGGGCGGCAAGATCGCATTCTTCTCGGGCATCCTCGATCAGCTGAAACTCACCGACGACGAGGTGGCGATGGTGATGGGGCATGAGATGGCGCACGCGCTGCGCGAACATGCCCGCGAACGGATGGCCAAGAGCGCGCTCACGAATGTCGGCGCCAATGTGCTGGTGCAGGTGCTGGGCCTGGGCCAGGTGGGCCAGGCCGTGACCGGGCTGGGCGCCCAGATGATGTCGCTGAAGTTCAGCCGTTCCGACGAATCGGAGGCCGATCTGGTCGGAATGGAAATCGCGGCACGGGCCGGTTACGACCCACGTGCCGCGGTCACGCTCTGGAAAAAAATGGGCCAGGCCGGCAAGTCGTCGCCGCCGCAGTGGCTTTCGACCCATCCGACCGGCACGGCGCGCATCGCCGAACTTCAGAAGAACCTGCCCCGGGTCATGCCGTTCTATGAGCGGGCTCGCAAACGCTGAACCGGGGCACGGGAACTACAGGCCCAGCTGGGTCTTCATTGCCTGCCAGGCGGTGCTGTTCAGGCGCTGCGACACGGTGAAGTTCGAGTCGAAATCAGGCTTGTTCTCGCGCGCCTGGTAGACCCAGTTGCCGGATGCCACGCTGGGCGCGTTCTGAACTTCCGCGTACACGCGGGTGTGGTTCATGATGGTCGGCGCATGTCCGGCAAAACGCATCACACGCGCGCCATTGACCGTGCTGATCCCATAGGTGCCGGTCTGGGTCGCACTGCAGTTGGAAGTGACGAATAGCTTGGTGTCGAAGTCGCATGCGTAGAACTGCACCGTGCCCGACGTGGAGCCGATGATGCCGGTGAAAGCCACCCTCAGGGTGCGGGTGCTGCTGGTGCCCGAGCCCAGGGAAAGTGTGCCGTTCGGGCTGGGCAGTGCGATCGAACTAGCCGGCTTGGCCGCGATCAACTGCTCGAGCGTCTGCGCCTCGGCCTGCGGCCGGCCGTCGCCGCTCAGGCTGCTGATCTGGATGCCGGGTACCACGGTCAGCGTGTGGCGGGCGGCGATGGCGCTGCCGGCAGGAAAGACCGCGGAGCCGAGTGCCCCGAGCAGACTCGCCACCGAAAGTCCGTTGTTGATCACGTTGGTGGCCGAATCGGCCTGCATTTCGTTGACGACCTCGGCCATGGACCGTCCGGCGATGCTGGTCGGCACGGTGAACCCGACCGACTCGCTGACGCCGCAGTAGACACTGCGGCTGGGCGTGCCGAATGAACTTTCGAACGGGCCGTTGCAGCGGGTCCATCCGCCCGGGGCCAGGAAGGCGAAGTTGTAGAGGCTCGATTCGGTATTGACCGATCCATTGGTCCGGCCGCTCCGCATATCGATGGCCGGCACGCCCGGCGTCCCCGCTTCCTTGCTGGCCCGGTCGAAGGTGCGGACAAAGAAGTTTGACGCGTCGGTGTAGCGCAGCTGGGCCAGGTCGCCGCTACCGGCCGTCACTGCGGCCAATTGATCGCCGACCCTGGCGACGCCTTCTTCGAGTGCACCGATCGCCAACTGCGCCTTCCAGCGGGCGCTGGCCTCGACGCTGGCATCGGTGAGAGCAGCGTCGGACTGGTAATCGTCGATCTTGGCTCCGGAGACGGCAAGTTGCTGCGACAGATTCGCCCGGGCGTTGGCTTCCGTCATGCCGTCGGTCATGCCTTTGGCGACCAGCGTCGTCAGCGGGTTGATCTGGCCGGCCTTGCCCGGCACCTGGCGCAGCACAAAGGCCTTGGCCGCGTTGCCGACCAGCGGGTCGCCGGCGTCGACGGTGGTCAACGCCTCGGTCACTCCGCCCGGCACCATCGGCGCAATCAAGGATGCCGCGGCCGACTGGGCGGCTGTGATTTTCGTGGCGTCGTAAGACAGGCTGAAAGCGCCGTCGACGCCGGTGCGGGTGGACGCCGGCTCGTCGGCATCGCAGACGGAGTTGGCGTTCAGGTCCATGCACACCAACGCGTTGCGGATCGCCTGGTTGCCCACCACGCTGCCGGTCAGGGTGACCATCTGCGGCGCGGCCGGTGCCGCTGGTGCCGCCGGAGTCGCCGGGGCGGCAGGCGATGCGGGCGCAGCCGGCGATGCCGCAGGGGTGGTTCCTGTCGTCGGAGTGGTTGTGCCTGGGGTGGCTGCGACCTCGACACTGTCGCCACCGCCGCCGCCGCACGCCGCCAGGCTCAAGACCAGTACCGCGCCCAACGCGTGGGCCAACGGGTTCAGTTGAAATTTCATTGTTTTCTCCAGAGAGTTGAGGCCGACGATTCGGCGGGTCAACTGTGGAACGCTGACGACGCCGGCACATCCACCAAATGGGTCAACAATCCCTTGTTTGGGGGAGGCCGTTCAGGTCTTGCGTTGCGGCACAGGCCAGAGTAAAAGCGAGCGGCCGCGCCAGGATCAAGGCAAACACCAGGCTGATGAGCCGGCGGATCGAGAGGCGTTGCATGCCGCTGCAGCGGCTCGCTCCGTACAATTGCCGCATGACCTTCATCGACCGGCTGCGCGGCGCCGAGCAGACCAACCGGTCCCTGCTTTGCGTCGGCCTCGACCCGGAACCCGCGCGCTTTCCGGGGACGCTGCGCGGCGACGCCTCCCGCATCTACGATTTCTGCGCGCGCATCGTCGACGCAACCGCCGACCTGGTGATCGCGTTCAAGCCGCAGATCGCCTACTTCGCGTCACACCGGGCCGAGGACCAGCTGGAGCGGCTGATGGAACACCTGCGGCGCAATGCCCCTGGGGTGCCAGTGATCCTCGATGCCAAGCGCGGCGACATCGGTTCCACTGCGCAGCAATACGCCCGCGAAGCCTTCGAGCGCTACGGCGCCGACGCCGTCACGCTCTCGCCGTTCATGGGATTCGACTCGGTCGAGCCCTACCTGGGATCGCCGGACCGGGGCGCCTTCCTGTTGTGCCGCACGTCGAATCCGGGCGGCGACGACCTGCAGAACCAGCGCCTGTCGTCGATCGAAGGCTCGCCGCTGCTGTACGAGCATGTCGCAACGCTGGCGCAGGGACCGTGGAACCTGAACGGCCAGCTCGGCCTGGTGGTGGGTGCGACCTATCCGGCCGAGATCGAACGGGTGCGGCAGGTGGCACCGACGCTGCCGCTGCTGATCCCGGGCGTCGGCGCCCAGGGCGGCGATGCCGCGGCCACGGTGAGAGCCGGCTGGCGCAGCAACGCGCCGATCGTCGTCAACTCGTCGCGCGCCATCCTGTATGCCTCCAGCGGCGACGACTTCGCCGCAGCAGCCAGGCGCGAAGCGATCCGCACGCGCGACCTGCTGGAAGCCGCGAAGGGATGACGATCAGCCCGGCCTGACCAGGTCGGCGTACTCGGGGTGCCTGGCGATCCAGCCGGCGATGAAATCGCATTGGGGAACGACGCCCTGGCCGCGCTGGCGGATCTCGGCCAGCAGCAGCCGCGCGAGCCGGGAACCGAGGCCCTGGCCCTCGGGCCCGGTCACTTCGGTGTGCGTGATCCGCACCGTGTCGCCATCGATGCGGTAGTTGGCGAACGCCACCACGCTGCCGCCGAGGTTCAGTTCATAGTGCGAAGCGGCGGTGTTGTCCGTCAGTGTCTCGTCTTGCACTGGCGCTCCATGGCTCTGAATCACGGGTTGCGGTACTTGCGCAGGAACGCCACAAACTTTTCCTTGTCGTAGTCGTTGCCTGATTCGAGGTCGCCGGTGTCTTGCGAGTGGACCAGGCGGCCATCACCGTCCAGCACGAACAGATGCGGGTAGCCCTTGATCCTGGGCCAGCGGGACAGCAAGGCTTCGTTCTTGTTCTGCGGCGACCAGTTCACCTTGACCCAGACGTAGTTGTCGTCACGCAGCTTCTTCACGTCGGCGTTGGCGGCGACGAAGCGATCCATGATGTGGCACCAGGGGCACCACTCGCCACCCACATCGACCAGCACCCGTTTGCGCTGCGCCTTGGCCGCGGCTGTGGCGGTGGCGACGTCAGCGGCCGCGTCGCGCGCCGGGTCGAACTTGACGGGGAGGTCCTGCGCCAGCAGCGTCTGGGGGGGCAGCAGCACGAGGGCCGCCAGGAAAAGTCTGCGGATGGCGTTCATGGCCGGATTATTGCCCGGCGCGCCGCCGCGCAAGTACAATCCCGCCCGGGTCGACAGTTCACCCAGACGTTGCCGGAGCCCTGTGCTCACGCTAGACCTGTCATCGCAATTCGCAAGCACTTGACATGTTCTTTGTGCCTAAGCTGCAAGCGGCAACTCCAGCACTCCTGACCGAGCCCAGGCACATTGGGAATGTTCATGACACGACTGCTTGTCCCCCTTGCCACGCCCGACCTGTCGGCGCTGGCCAAGACCCTCAAAAGCGCTCTCGACGAACGGCATGGCGCCGGCAGGCCGCCACCGACCCATGTCGAACTGCTGAACCTGCTGGCCCGCGCGGCCGGACTGCGCAACTTCGCCACGCTGAAAGCGTCCGCCGTGGCCGCGCCGCCCGGACCTTCCAGCATCGCGCCGACAGCGCGGACCGTCCATCAGGAAGCGGTCGACTTGGGCACGCTATCGGCGACCGCGCGCAAGGCCTTGCTGCAGTTCGACGCAGCGAGGCGGCTGGTGCGCCTACCAAACAAGCTGTCGGTGCAGCAGATGGCGATGTGGGCGCTGTGGACGCAGTTCGCCGCCCGGCGGTCGTACACCGAGAAGGAAGTGAACGCCCTGATCAACGCCCATCACACCTTCGGTGACCAGGCCACGCTGCGCCGTGAACTGGTCAACATGAAGCTGGTCGGACGCCTGGGCGACTGCAGCAAGTACTGGAAGGAGCCGCGCCGCCCCGAGCCGGATGTGCGGGCCTTTCTGCAGGCGTGGCGCGCCGGCCTGCGTTAGACGGCCCGCTGGCTCCAGTACGAATCAGTCCGCGTATCCAGGAGAGCGTCCCCGCGCATCAAGGCGCCCCTCGCTTGTCCCGCCCGCGCAAGCTGCCCGATTTCCCGATCGCCTTCCATTTCCGCCGCTGCGCGATGC
>JAJAZH010000187.1 GCA_026785815.1 Ramlibacter sp.
GGGATGGATCGGCAAGGCATCGCGCAGCACCTGGTAGCGGGCGCCGGTGGCCATGAAATTGCTGATGATCTGGATCACCTCGTCACACCCGAAACCCAACAGCGACGCACCGACGATCTTTTCGCTTTGCTGGTCGACCAGGATCTGCATCAGGCCCGCGGTCTCGCTCTCCTCCTTGGCCCGGCTGACGTCCTTCAT
The DNA here is from genome assembly GCA_026785815.1 of Ramlibacter sp. Taxonomy (GTDB): domain Bacteria; phylum Pseudomonadota; class Gammaproteobacteria; order Burkholderiales; family Burkholderiaceae_C; genus Ramlibacter. Next base: position 199 of record JAJAZH010000187.1, read on the forward strand.
CTGAAAATTCGCCACCAGCGTGGCGCGGCCCGACTCGCGGGCCTGCGCCTCCGACAGGCCGACCCGGCCCAGCGGCGGATCGGTGTACATCGCGTAGGTCGATACCCGGCCGTCGGCGGAACGCGCGCCGCCCTTGAGATTGGCCAGCACGATCTGGCCGTCCTGGTAGCTGGTGTGGGTGAAGGCACCGCGCTTGTTGATGTCGCCGACCGCCCAGATGCCCGGCACATTGGTTTCCAGCTTGCCATTGGTGGGCAGGAAGCCGCGCTCGTCGGTCTCGACCCCCACCGCAGCCAGGTTGAGGCGCTCGGTGTTCGGGCTGCGGCCGGTGGCGACCAGCAGGTGCGAGCCTTCGATGCGCTTTCCGCCCACGCTGACGGCGATCCCGTCGCCGGCTTGCTCCACCCGCTCGATCTTGTGGCCGGTGTGGAAGTGCACGCCCTCGGCTTCCAGCATCACGGTGAGCGCCTGCGACACCGCCTCGTTCTCGCGGCCGGTGATGCGCGAGTCGGCCTCGATCAAGGTGACTTCGCTGCCCAGCCGGCGAAAGATCTGGCCCATTTCCAGGCCGATGTAACTGCCGCCGATGATGATCAGATGGCGGGGGCACTCGCGCAGTTTGAGCAGGCTGACGTTGTCCAGGTGCGGCACGTCCTCGATGCCCGGCATGGGCGGGATGAAAGCGCGGGTGCCGGTGTTGAGGAAGACCCGCGCGGCCCGCAGCGCCTGGTCGCCGGCGGTCAGCTCGAACCGGTCACCAGTGCGGCCCGTAAAGGCGCCCCAGCCCCGCAGCAAGGTCAGGCCGTCCTGCCGGGCGATCGATTTTTCCAGCCCCGCGCGCGACTCGTCGACCCGCTGCTGCATCCGCCCCATTGCGGCCGCGAAGTCGATTTCGACCTTCCCGGCCTGGATGCCGAAGTCGCCCGCACGACCCGTCAGGTGCGCGACGCGCGCGCTTTTGCGCAGGGTCTTGGTCGGCGTGCAACCGTAATTGACGCACGAGCCGCCGACCAGCCCCCCTTCGATCAGGGCGACCTTCTCGCCGCGCCCGGCCAGGGTCATGGCCAGGGTGGGTCCGGCCTGGCCGGTGCCAATCACGGCGACGTCGAAGTCCTGGGCCGAATCGCGCTTGGTCATGCCTCGATCTTCACGCCTTTCCAGAACGCCACCCGGCCCTTGATCTCCTCGGCTTCGGGCTTCGGATCGGCGTAGTACCAGGCTGCGTCAGTGTTCATCTCGCCATTGACCATCAGCGAGTAATAGCTGGCCTGGCCCTTCCAGGGGCAGCTGGTCTTGTGGTTGCTGAAGGTGACAAAGTCGCGGTTGAGCGAGCTGTCGGGAAAGTATTGGTTGCCTTCGAGCACGACCAGGTCGTCGCTCTGCGCGATCACGGCGCCATTCCAGGTGGCTTTCATCTGAACTTCCGGTGAGGTTGTCGGGTGGGTCCCACGGCCAGGCCGGGTCCCCGGAATCTTACTGCGGCGCCTGCAGCCAGTGCAGGCTGAACAGGCGCGCCGGGTCGGTCCAGACCGGCCCCGGCGTGAAGCCGGCGCGCGACGCCAACTCGCGCAGGCCCTCGATGGTGAACTTGTACGAATTCTCGGTGTGCAGGGTCTCGCCTTCCTCGAACTCGTGGCGCCGTCCATCGTGCGTCACATGTTGCCGGCACCGGCTCACCAGATGCATCTCGATGCGTTGCAGCGGGGCGTTGTAGAAGGCACTGTGCGAGAACTGCTCCAGCACGAAGTCCGTTCCCAGCTCGCGGTTGGCGCGTGCCAGCAGGTTCAGGTTGAAAGCCGCCGTGACGCCCTGCGCGTCGCTGTAGGCGGCGTGCAGCACCGACGGCTCCTTGACCAGGTCGGCGCCCAGCAGCAGCGCGCCGCCCCGCAATGCCTGGCCCGTCGCCTCGAGGAAATCAAGCGCTTCCAGCGGCGTGAAATTGCCGATGGTCGAACCCGGGAAGAATCCCACGCGCCGGCCCGCACCCGCCAGCGGCGCCGGCAACAGCAGCCGCTGGGTGTAGTCGGCCACCACCGGCTGCACGTCGAGCGCCGGAAAGCTGGCGCGCAGTTCGGCCGCGGCGGCAGCGAGGTGCTCGCCGGAGATGTCGATCGGCAGGTAGCGCGCGGGCCGGTCCATTGCAGCCAGCAAAAGTCCGACCTTGACGCACGAGCCGGCGCCGAACTCGACGATCTCGGCGCGCGGTCCGATCTGCGCAGCGATCGCGCCGGCGTGCGTCGCCAGGATGCCCAGCTCGGTGCGGGTCGGGTAGTACTCCGGCAGCTCGCAGATCCGATCGAACAGGCGCGAGCCCTCGACATCGTAGAAGTACTTGGGCGAAATGCTGCGCGGCCTGGACGCCAGGGCTCGGGCTAGATCGGCGGCGAAGCCCTGGGCCGGCGCGCCTTCACCCAGTGCGCTGCGGCAGCCGGCGATCGCGGCGGGCGCGCCGGGCGCGAAAGAAGACGGTGTCGCGGACATCGGCGGGATTCCCTTTTTTCTCTCTCGATTTGCCAGCCCGGCGATGTCTTTGCCGCTGGGGCCGGACACGTGGTTCGCGTCTCCTGCGCGTCGATTACAGCACATGGAAAAAGGTCGTGGGGTGGCCCGGCCGGCTCGGAAAACGCTCTCGCTGCTGAGGGTAGGTCGCGATGTCGCCCGATCGTTTCTTGCGGCGTCGCGCCGGAGTCATGTTGCCGTGCGGGGAGGAGAGAAGACATGGATCCCGGCTCAAGGCCGGGATGACACGAGTCGTGGGGGGGATACCCGGGGCGGCCCCGGCGGCCCCCCCGGGGGGGGCCCGCCCCCCCGGGGGGGGGGGGGGGGGGGGGGGGCGCGGCCCGGGGGGTGGGGGACGTCGGGGGGGGGTGGCCGGCCGGGCCCGCGCCCCCCCCCACCC
>JAJAZH010000188.1 GCA_026785815.1 Ramlibacter sp.
CCGAGCGGCCGCTGGCCTGGCGCTGCTGCTGCTGCTGCGACTGCCCGAGCGAGCGTTCGGTCCGAGCGGCCGGCGCGCCCCGGGGCCGCATTACCGGAACCTCGGCAGCAGCCTCGGCCCTGCGAGCCGCTCGTGCCGCGGCCTCGGCGTTGCGAGCATCACGGCGACGCTGCGCCCGTTCCGCGCGGCCACCCTGCTCCAAACCGGTCGAAGTGGCAGAGCCAGCTGACGGGACCGCGGCGCCGGGCCTCGGAACGGCAACTGAAGTGGATGGCGGCCGGGGGACGCTGACGGTCGGTGCGGGAACCGACGGCGCCAGCAACGGAAGTTCGCCCGGCTCTTCAGCCAGCAGCACATAGCGGCGCGTGCTCTTCTGGTTGCAGCCCAATCGCAGATAGACCGTCACGACCGGCTCGTCCACCGCCTGGGTGGAGCGCACCCGCAGCAGCGCGTCCACGCCACCCACCGGATCGACCCGGACCGTGACCCGGCTGCGGTCGACCTGGCTGTCGCCATGAAAGACATCCGCCTCGGCACACAACTCGCTGGCCTGTGCCGCGTTGTCGAGCGTCACCGAGATCGCCAGATCGAGCGGCCGCCCGATCAACGCCACGCCCCGGCTCCGCCCCAACGTCAGCGCTGCACTGCTGAGCGCAGCGCACAGCAGGACTGAAGCCGCGATCCCCCGTCGGACGAGTTTCTGGTTAGGCATGAATGAGACGGAATTCTGGCACAGCCAGCCCTGCAACTGGGGTCGGACGCTACGTGATAATCGAGGCCATGCAAACCACCTACCGCACAGTGGGAGTCGCTGGGGCCGGGGCGATGGGACGGGGCATCGCCCAGATCGCAGCCCAGGCCGGCAGCATCGTGCGGCTCTACGACACCCAGCCGATGGCCCTGTCGCGAGCCCGGGACGAACTGTTTTCGCAGTGGGACCGGCTGCAGGAAAAAGGCCGGATGGACGCGACGGCAGTTCAGGCCTGCAAGGGGCGGCTGCTGACGGCGCAGCGCCTGCAGGAGCTGGCCGATTGCGACCTGGTCGTCGAAGCCATCATCGAGCAGCTCGATGTCAAGCGCGCCCTGTTCCGCGAACTCGAGACCGTGGTCCGGCCCGACGCCGTCCTCGCCACCAACACGTCGTCGCTGTCGGTCACGGCCATTGCCGCAGGCATGCAGCAGCCGCAGCGCTTTGCCGGTTACCACTTCTTCAATCCGGTGCCGCTGATGAAGGTGGTCGAGGTGATCGCCGGGCTGGCCACCGGGCCCGCTGTCTGCGCCGGGCTGTCGGCCTTCGCCCGGCAGATGGGGCACACGCCGGTGCTGGCGCAGGACACGCCTGGTTTCATCGTCAACCACGCGGGCCGGGGCTATGGCACCGAGGCGTTGCGGATCGTCGGTGAAGGCATCGCGGACTTCGCCACCATCGACCGGATCCTGAAGGACCAGGTCGGCTTCAAGCTCGGTCCGTTCGAGCTGATGGACCTGACGGCGCTCGATGTGTCGCAGCCGGTGATGGAATCGATCTGGCGCCAGTACTACGACGAGCCGCGCTACCGGCCCAGCGTGATCGCGGCGCAGCGTCTGGCCGGCGGCGTGCTGGGGCGCAAGACCGGCCAGGGCTTTTATGCCTACGCCGACGGCAAGGCCCAGGTGCCGGCCGAGCCGGCCGCGCCGCAGGTCGGCGAGCTGCCGCCGGTGTGGGTCTCGACCCGGGCTGCGCGACGCTCCGAGCTGTACCTGCTGCTCAAGGAACTGGGGGCGAAGATCGAGACCGGCCCGTCGCCCTCGCCCACCGCGCTCACGCTGGTGGCGCCGCTGGGGTTCGACGTGACAACGTCGGCCGTGGTCGAGCGACTCGATCCGGCGCGCACGCTCGGTATCGACCTGCTGATCGACGATGCGGCCACCCGCCGCCGCGTGCTCGCCACCAATCCGGCAACGCGGCTGGACATGCGCGACGCGGCCCATGCGCTGTTCGCCCGCGACGGCAAGGCCGTCAGCGTGATCCGCGATTCGGCCGGCTTCGTCAGCCAGCGGGTGGTGGCGGCGATCGTCAACATCGCCTGCGACATCTGCCAGCAGGGCATCTGCAGCCCGAAGGACCTCGAAACCGCGGTCACGCTCGGCCTCGGCTATCCGCTCGGGCCGCTCGCGATGGGCGACCGCTGGGGCCCGTCCAATGTGCTGGAAGTGCTGTTCAACATGCAGACGGTGTACGGCGATCCGCGCTACCGCCCGAGTCCCTGGCTGCGCCGCCGCGGTGCCATCGGGTTGTCGCTGCTCCACGAAGAACCCTGAACAAGAACCGTCATGACCGCCGAACTCAAGAGCACCAGCCAGGGCCAGACCCTGATCCTGACGCTGAGCAATCCGGAGCACCGCAACGCGCTCGGACCGGAGATGTACGCCGCCGGGGTCGAGGCGCTGAGCGTCGCCGAGAGCAGCAGCGAAGTGCGCAGCGTGGTGATCACCGGCGCCGGCACCATGTTCTCGGCCGGCGGCAACCTGCAGCGGCTGCGCGCCAACCGGGAACAGCCGCCGTCGGTCCAGGTGCAAAGCATCGAGGGCCTGCACAGCTGGATCGAGGCGGTCCGCACCTTCCCGAAGCCGGTGATTGCCGCCGTCGAAGGCGCGGCCGCGGGCGCCGGCTTTTCGCTCGCCCTGGCGTGCGACTTCATCATCGCGGCTGACAACGCGGTGTTCGTCATGGCCTACAGCAACATCGCGCTGTCGCCGGACGGCGGCGCCACCTGGAGCCTGGCGCGCGCGCTGCCCCGCCAGCTGGTGAACGAACTGCTGATGTCCGGCGAACGAATTTCCGCCGCCCGGCTGCAGCAACTCGGCGTCGTCAACCAGGTCACCGCGCCAGGCGGCGCCCTGGCCGCAGCCCAGGCCCTGGCCGAGAAGCTCAACGGCCGGGCGACGAACGTGATGGCCAGCATCAAGGAACTGGTGAGCGATGCGATGGAATCGACGCTCAGCACCCAGCTGGCGTCGGAACGCGATCATTTTGTCCGCAACCTGCACCATGCCAATGCCGGCATCGGGATCGAGGCCTTCCTGGCCCGGCAGACCCCGCGTTACGACTAGCGACTGACGGCGTGCGTCCGCCGCGGCGCACAATCGCCGGGCTGTCGGCGCCAGGGTGACAACCCTCAGTGGTGACTGCGGTCCCCGGCGCGACAATGAGGCGAGATTCAGTCACCCAAAAGACAGGCCATGGACGAACCGATTCTTACCATCGAAGAACGCGAAGCGATCAATACCGGTCGCTGGTTCTCCTCGCTTTCACCGGCCCTGCGGCACGACATTCTTCGATGCGCCTACGTCAAACGCTTCAAGGACGGCGAGCTGATCGCCGCCCGCGGCGACCCGCCCGAGGAATGGATCGCCTGCGCCAGGGGCGCGGTGCGCGTCAGCTCCACCTCGATTTCGGGCAAGCAGATCACGCTGACCTATGTCGAGCCCGGGATCTGGTTCGGCGACGTCGCGATCTTCGACGGCGACCGCCGCACGCACGACGCCTATGCGCGTGGCGACAGCACCATCCTGTGCGTGGCCAAGGCCGACTTCAAGAAGATCCTGGCCACCCATGTCGAGCTGTACGAAGCGATGCTGCGACTGCATGCGCGGCGGATCCGCCAGCTGTTCGGGCTGGTGGAGGATCTCAACACCCTGCCGCTGCGGGCGCGGCTGGCCAAGCAGCTGCTGCACCTGGTGCGCAGCTACGGCGTGCCCTCGCTGTCGGACGGCCGCGAAATGCGAATCGGCCTGCAACTGGCCCAGGAGGAACTGGCGCAGCTGCTGGGCGCCTCGCGCCAGCGCGTCAACCAGGAATTGAAGGCGATGGAAAGGGAAGAGGCGATCCGCATCGAGCCGGGCGGCCTGCTGGTGCGCAACCGCGAAGCCCTGCTGCGCATCAGCGAAGCCGCAAGCCCGTGACCGTGCGAACGGGAGCTGTCTGCCACCGACCTGAACCATGAGCAACTACGACCACTTCATCGGCACCCGCGAAGTTTCCGGCAAACACGCGTTCGACACCGCTGCCCTCACCGCCTGGCTGGATCGCAACCTGCCAGGTTTCTCCGGCCCGCTGACGGTGGAGTTGTTCAAGGGCGGCCAATCCAATCCCACCTACAAGCTGGTCACGCCGCAGCGCAGCTATGTGATGCGCTCCAAGCCCGGCCCGGTCGCCATGCTGCTGCCCTCGGCCCACGCCGTCGAGCGCGAATTCAAGGTGATGAGCGGGCTGGCCGGCACCGATGTGCCGGTGCCGCGGATGGATTGCCTGTGCGAGGACGAATCGGTGATCGGCCGCGCTTTCTACATCATGGAGTTCATGCCGGGCCGGGTGCTCTGGGACCAGTCGCTGCCTGGCCTGACGCCGGCCGGGCGCGGCGAAATCTACGACGAGATGAACCGCGTGATCTCGGCGCTTCACTCGGTCAAGTACGCCGACCAGGGGCTGGCCGGCTACGGCAAGCCCGGCAACTATTTCGACCGCCAGATCGGGCGCTGGAGCAAGCAGTACGTCGCCTCCGTCACCCAGCCGATTCCGGAGATGGACCGGCTGATGGAATGGCTGCCGGCGCATATCCCGGCGGGCGCGCGCGACCCGGGCATGGTTTCGATCGTGCACGGCGACTTCCGCCTCGACAACCTGATGTTCCATCCGGTCGAACCGCGGGTGATTGCCGTGCTCGACTGGGAGCTGTCCACGCTCGGCCATCCGCTGGCCGATTTCAGCTACCACTGCATGGCATGGCACGTCCCGCACCAGCTATCGCGCGGCATCGGCGGCCTCGACCTCGCCGGGCTGGGCATTCCGTCCGAAGCCCAATACATCCGCCGCTACTGCGAGCGCACCGGCCTCATCACGCCGGCCGCGCTCGCGCCCGACTGGAGCTTCTACATGGCCTACAACATGTTCCGCATCGCGGCGATCCTGCAAGGCATCGCCAAGCGCGTGGAGACCGGCACGGCGTCCAGCCCGCAAGCCGTCGCCTCCGGCGCCGGCGCCCGCCCGATGGCCGAGCTGGCCTGGAAGTTCGCACAGCAAGCCTGACACCCACCGATTCGCACCCACAGGAGACTCCATGGACTTTGACTACTCACCGAAAACCAAGGAACTGCAGGCCAGGCTGCTCAAGTTCATGGACGACAACGTTTATCCGGCCGAGAAGGACTACAAACAGGAACTGGTAGCCAACACCGAGGTTGGCAAGCGCTGGACCGCGCTCCAGACCATCGAGAAGCTCAAGCTCAAGGCCCGCTCGGCCGGCCTGTGGAACCTGTTCCTGCCGGTCGACAGCGCGTCGGCCTCGGGTTACGAGGGCGCCGGCCTGACCAACCAGGAATACGCGCCGCTGGCCGAGATCATGGGCCGGGTGCCATGGTCGCCCGAGGTCTTCAACTGCTCGGCGCCCGACACCGGCAACATGGAGACCATCGCCCGCTACGGCTCGGAAGAGAACAAGGCGCGCTGGCTCAAACCGCTGCTGGAAGGCCAGATCCGTTCGGCGTTCGCGATGACCGAGCCCGACGTCGCCTCGTCGGACGCCACCAACATCGCGACCCGGATCGAACGCGATGGCGACGAGTACGTGATCAACGGCCACAAGTGGTGGATCTCGGGCGCCGCTGACCCGCGCTGCGCGATCTTCATCACCATGGGCAAGACCGATCCGGAGGCGCCGCGGCACTCGCAGCAGAGCATGGTGCTGATTCCGGCCGATACCAAGGGCGTGCGGATCGTGCGGCCGCTGTCCGTGTTCGGCTACGACGACGCGCCGCACGGTCACGTCGAGATGTATTTCGAGAACGTGCGGGTGCCGGTCTCGAGCATCCTGCTGGGTGAGGGGCGCGGATTCGAGATCGCGCAGGGCCGGCTCGGCCCGGGCCGGATCCACCACTGCATGCGCCTGATCGGCCTGGCCGAGCGCGCGCTCGAGCTGATGTGCAAGCGCGCCTCCTCGCGCGTGGCGTTCGGCAAGACCGTCGCCTCGCAGACGGTGACGCGGGAGCGCATTGCCGAGGCGCGCTGCAAGATCGACATGGCGCGGCTGCTGACGCTCAAGGCCGCCTGGCTGATGGACGTGGCCGGCAACAAGGTGGCCCGCACCGAGATCGCGATGATCAAGGTGGTGGCGCCCAACATGGCTTGCCAGGTGATCGACTGGGCGATGCAGGTGCACGGCGGCGGCGGCGTCAGCGACGACTTCCCGCTGGCATCGGCGTACGCCGGAGCGCGCACCCTGCGCTTCGCCGACGGCCCGGACGAAGTCCATCGCAACGCGATCGCCAAGTGGGAGCTGGGCAAGTACGGCAGCTACGGCCGCGACGCCGAGGCAGCGATCACGCGCGGCAGCTGACAGCCGGCTCGCCTGCCAGCATCCCCATGAACGGTTGCCGGCGCTCGCCGGCGATCGGCCCGGGCGTTCAGGGCCGGTTGATCGGCGCGGCCAGCGTGCCGAGTGCGGACTCGCAGGCGGCGGTGAAGATGATGGACGCATGCTGCAGCGTCGGCATGTCGGCCGGCTGGTACTCCATGCGCATGTAAGCCTTGCCGCGCAGCAGCATCATCATGAAAGGCGTCTGCGCCAGAGGCGCCGGTTCGGGCCAGTCGAGCATCATCCGGGCCAGTTCGGGATCGAGCCAGGCCAGCGCGTTTTCGCGGCGGTCGGCCAGCACCGCGAACCGGGTCCAGAACGCTTCCGGCAAGCTGCCCCAGGCGACTTCGTCGTACATCGCCAACCACCGCATTTCTTCCGGAAGATTGGGGTCGGCAGTGGTCTGCAGCGGGTCGGTGATGATCGAATAAGCCGCCTTTTCCAGCGCTTCCTTCAGCGACCGGTTCAGCACCAGCACTGCGATGTTCTCGTCGATGCCCAGTTCGGCGCGGCCCCGCAGTTCCTCGTCCCGGATGAACTTGCGGGTCGGACGGCCCAGTTCCATCCGCCAGCGCTTGCCGTTGATCCGGCCTTCAAGCGCCAGACCGTCACCATCGGGGTTGGCCGAGAAGCCGAAGCCGCGGCTCGCCGCCCACTCGGACACCGGCGAGGCGGCCGTGCGCGATGCCGGGCCGCGGGTGTCCCGGGCTTCGTCCCGGGACTCGCCGAAGAATGCCTTCTTGATGCGCTCGAACATGCTCGGAGGGTTTGACCTAAAGTCGCATTATTGTTCAAACATCCCCTTTAGAGGTCCCGAATGATCGAAGTGTTTTCCTGGCCCACGCCCAACGGCAACAAGGTCCACGTGATGCTGGAGGAATGCGGGCTGCCCTGGCGGGTCACGCCGGTCAACATCGGCGCCGGCGACCAGTTCAAGGAGGAGTTTCTTTCGATCAGTCCCAACAACAAGGTCCCGGCCATCATCGACCCCCAGGGACCGGACGGCAAGCCGATTTCGCTGTTCGAATCGGGCGCAATCCTGATCTATCTGGCGGCAAAAACCGGCAAGTTCATGCCCAAGACCGACCGGGAAAAGTTTGAAGTCTTGCAGTGGGTGATGTTCCAGATCGGCGGTGTCGGTCCGATGCTGGGGCAGGCCCATCACTTCCGGCTGTACGCCCCTCAGACCGTACCCTATGCGGTCGAGCGCTATACCAACGAAGCCAAGCGGCTGTACGGCGTGATCGACCGGCGGCTGGCGAAGAGTGCTTTCCTGGGCGGCAAGGCTTACTCCATTGCCGATATCGCAACCTTCCCGTGGTTGCGCAGCTGGGAGAACCAGGGCATCACTCTGTCCGACTATCCCCACCTGGAACGATGGTTCCACCGGGTCGAAGCGCGGCCGGCGGTGCAGCGCGGTGTCAAGGTCCTGGCCGAGCTGCGTAAACCGTTGCGCGACGACAAGCAGCGCGAAGTGCCGTTCGGCAAGACCCAATACGAACGGCGCTGAGGGAAACCCCCCAGCGCCGTCCTGATCGCCTGTAGCGACGATCCTGCGAAGCTCGCACGATCACTGAACAGCCAGTGGAACGTGCAGCTGCAATGCTCAGCTTACTGCCGCGGCTCGCCGTTGTTGTTCACGGCAACCGTGGCGCCCGGGGGGGCGGTCATCTGCACCCGGTGCTCCATGCCACGGAAGTTGTAGGTCACGTCCCAGAACTCCGGCGTGGTGCTCTGCGTGGTTTCGCAACGCTGCACGTCCTGCCCGACCACGCCGGCGTTCGAGGTGTTGCGGTTCGCAACGTTGTTGCCAACCACCGCACCACCGACTGCGCCTGCCACTGTGGCGAGGTCCTTGCCCGAACCGCCGCCGACCTGGTGCCCCAGCACACCACCGATCAAACCGCCGAGCAGCAAGCCGCCGACGTTGTTCTGCCGCGGAGCCTGCTGC
>JAJAZH010000189.1 GCA_026785815.1 Ramlibacter sp.
AAATCGGTGGCCTTCACGTCCTTGGTCAAGCCGCCGATGGAGATCCGGTCGACGCCGGTTTCGGCCAGGGCGCGCAGACCGTCCAGTGTCACGCCGCCGGAGATCTCGAGGATCGCGCGGTCCTGGCTGATCCGCACCGCTTCACGCAAGGTGGGCAGGTCCATGTTGTCCAGCAGGATCATCCGGGCACCAGCCGCCAGTGCCTCTTCCAGCTGGACCAGGGTCTCGACTTCGATCTCGATGAAGCTGGCCTGGCTCGCAACCGCAGCAGCGGCGCGCAGCACCGGCCCGATGCCGCCGGCCGCGGCGATGTGGTTTTCCTTGATCAGGACCGCGTCGTACAGGCCGATGCGGTGGTTGAGGCCGCCGCCGATCCGGACCGCGTACTTCTGCGCCAGCCGCAGCCCGGGCAAGGTCTTGCGGGTGTCGACGATCCGCGCCTTCGTCCCTTGCACGGCCTCGACGTAGCGCGCGGTCTTGCTGGCGACCGCGCTGAGCAGCTGCAGGAAATTGAGCGCCGTGCGTTCCGCGGTCAGCAAGCTGCGGGCCGAACCTTCCACTTCCAGCACCGGCTGGTCCGGCTGGCAGCGCTCGCCTTCGCGAACCAGCCAGCGCACCCGCAGCACCGGATCGACCTGGTGCAGCGCGGCCTCGACCCACGGCGCGCCGCAGATCACCGCGGCTTCCCGGGCGATGACACGCGCCACGGCCTGGCGGCCCTCGGGCACCAGTGCAGCGGTGAGGTCGCCGGCGCCGACATCTTCTGCCAGCGCCCGGATGGCGTCGCTGCGGGCCAGTTCGGCCACTTGCCCGGGAGAGAAATCGAAGGCGGGATTCATGGTCCAAGCATAGCGGCATCGTCTTTCTGCGGCGCCACCAGGGGCGTCGGCAAAAGCCGTTAGCCTTGGCCGATGCTGTTTCATGCCACCTCGGCCCGCCGCAAGCTGATTGTCATCGTGCTGCTGCTGCTGGCGCTGACCGGCGGCGCCATCCGCGCCTGGGCCGCCGACCCGTCGACGCTGCGCGACGTCGGCTCGCTGCTGCTGGTACTCTGGGTCCCGGTGATCGGCAACGTGATCGCCTACCTGGTGCACCAGTTCCAGATCGCGCGTAGCCACAGCTTCTCCCGCGACCAGCCGTTCACCGGCGAACTGCTGGTGGAGATGCTGCCGCTGGTGCAGAAGTCGGCCTTCACCGAGCCGATGACCGGAAGCGACTGCGCTTTGGTGGTCGGAACGGAAGGATTCACTGTCCGCCTGCCCCAGCCCGTCGGCGACTGGCTGGTTGCCGGCATCGGGGTACAGATGCAAGTGCAGTTCCTGAAGCCGAGGATGGCGCTGCCGCGGTTCGCGCCGGACACCCCTTTTCGAATCGTGGCCCACCAGCGTCTGGTCGGCCAGGGCCGCGTGCTGCGGGTCCTGGGCTGAGCAGCCGCCCAGCTGGGCCGACGCAAACCGATTGGAGATCGCGGCGGCGGCCGACGGCAACGCCCAACCCATCGCCCGACAATTGAAGGATGACTGCCTGCTATCAAAATCCGGGTCCGGACCTGGCCGAAGTCGAAGCGCTTGCTGGCGTGACCTTGCTCGAATTCGGAACGCCTTGGTGCGGCTACTGTCGCGCGGCCCAGGCTCCGATCGCGGCGGCGCTGTCCGGGCACGCTGGAGCGCGGCACCTCCAGGTCGAGGACGGCAGCGGCAGACCGTTGGGCCGGGCTTTTCGCGTCAAGCTGTGGCCGACGCTGATCGTGCTGCGCGATGGCATCGAAGTCGCCCGCCTGGTGCGGCCGCAGGCCAGCGCTTCGATCGCCGCCGCGCTGTCCCAGGCCAGCCTGACAGGCTGATATTCTCCCGGTGCACTCCAAGCTGGCTGGCATTGCTCTTGCGAGTTGGCGTGCTAACCAACCGAGGGCAAACCATGGACAAGCGTCGATTCATCCAAGCCGGCCTGGCAGCCAGTGCAGCAGCCGTTTCTGCTCCCGCCCTGGCGCAAGCCGGCCCCAATGTGCGTTGGCGGCTGGCCTCCAGTTTTCCGAAAAGCCTGGACACGATCTATGGTGGTGCGGAAGTGCTGTCCAAACGGCTGGCGCAGATCACCAACGGGCGTTTCCAGGTGTCTGTGCACGCTGCTGGTGAACTCGTGCCCGCTTTTGGTGTGGTCGACGCGGTGCAGGCGGCCAGCGTCGAGTGCGGCCACACGGCCAGCTACTACTTCGTCGGCAAGAACAAGGCTTTCGGTTTCGAGACCACCTTGCCGTTCGGCCTGAACCAGCGCCAGCAGACCGCATGGATGTATCACGGCGGCGGCCTGCAGCTGGTCCGCGCCGACCTGCGGGAGTACCACATCATCAGCTTTCCGGGCGGCAACACCGGCGTCCAGATGGGCGGCTGGTTCCGCAAGGAAATCCGTGGCCTGGCGGACCTGAAAGGCTTGAAAATGCGCATCCCCGGCATCGGCGGCGAGGTGATGGCGCGCCTGGGCGCCGTGCCGCAGCAGATCGCCGGCGGCGATATCTACCCGGCGCTGGAAAAGGGCACCATCGATGCGGCCGAATGGGTCGGGCCGTACGACGATGAAAAGTTGGGCTTCCACAAGATAGCGCCGCACTACTACTACCCGGGCTGGTGGGAGAGCAACTCGATGTACTCGTTCTACGTCAACACCAAGGCCTGGGAAGCGCTGCCCAAGGATTACCAGGCGGCCTTCGAGGCCTGCGCCGCCGAAGCCAACATCGACATGATGGCCGAGTACGACTTCAAGAATCCGCAGGCGCTGCGCCGGCTGGTGGGCAGCGGTGTCAAGCTGCACGCGTATTCCACCGAGCTGCTCAAGGCGGCGCAGGACGCCGCTTTCGATCTCTATGCCGAGGAGTCGGGAAAAAATCCCGCCTTCCGCAAGATCTACGAGTCGTGGAGCAAATTCCGCACCGATGTGCTGCTGTGGCACCGCTTCGCCGAGCACACCTACTCGAACTTCGTCTACAACAATCCGCCGAAGAAGACGGCCTGACGGCTCAGCGCTCGCTGGTGGCGCTGCGGCCCATCAGCGCGGCGACGGCCTGCTGCGGCTGCAGGCCGCCATCGAGCAGATCGACGACAGCCCGGGCGATCGGCATGTCGATCCCCAGTTTCGCCGCACGCTGCACCACGGTCCGCGCGCAATACACGCCTTCGGCAACATGGCCGAGCGAAGCGACGGCCTGTTCAAGGGTGTTGCCGGCGGCCAGCAACAGCCCGACACGGCGGTTGCGGCTCAGGTCGCCAGTGGCCGTGAGCACCAGGTCGCCCAGCCCGGACAGTCCCATGAAGGTTTCAGCCTGGGCGCCCAGCGCGATGCCCAGGCGGGTCATCTCGGCCAGCCCACGCGTGATCAGCGCCGCCCGCGCGTTTAACCCGAGATCGAGACCGTCGCACAAGCCGGTGGCGATGGCAAGCACGTTCTTGACCGCTCCGCCGACTTCGACGCCCGGCAGGTCGCCGTTGGCGTAGACCCGCACGCTGGCGGCATGGAAGGCTTCCACCAGGGCATCGCGAACCGCCGGATGCTCACTGGCCGCGACCAGCGCGGTCGGCTGTCCCTGCGCGACTTCCTGGGCGAAGCTGGGGCCGCTGAGCACACCAGCCCGCAGGCGCGGCGCGACCTGGGCCAGTACTTCATGTCCGAGCAATCCGTCGGCCCCGTCGACCGGCGCCTCGAAGCCCTTGCACAACCACGCCACCGGCGCCGCGCAGTCGCGCAGCAGCAGCAACAAGCCGCGCAAGCCTGCCATCGGCGTGGCGAGCACGACCAGGTCGGCGTCGGCGCACAGCCTGGGCAGTTCGACCGCCGGATCGGAAAGCAACTGCAGCGTCGCCGGGAAGGCGACTCCAGGCAGGTAACGGGCGTTGGAGCGCTGCGAGCGCAGCGCTTGCGCTTGCAGCGGATCCCGAGCCCAGAGAAAAACCGAATGCCGGGCCGCGGCGCTCACCGCCAACGCCGTGCCCCAGGCGCCGGCACCGAGCACGAGGATTTTCACGGCGGCCGGCGCGGGAGCGAGGCGGGGTCCGGGTCAGGCCTGGGTGATGATCTGCGGGATCTCGGGCTGCTGCTGCGCCAACTCGGCCTGCTGCTGTTCGTACATCGCCTGGAAG